>CACZVR010000050.1 GCA_902784675.1 uncultured Bacteroidales bacterium
TTCTTCATCTCACCACCGTACCAGGTGTTGAGGATGACCTGCTCGTTGCTGGTCACGTTGAAGACAACGGCGGTGTCGCTGTTCAGACCCAGCTCCTTGTAGTTGTCCACCTTGGCCTTGCTGGCGCAGTAAACGGTGAAGTCGGGTTCCTGGTCAAATTCCTCCTCGTTCTGGGGACGGATGAACATGTTGGTCACAAAGTGAGCCTGCCATGCTACCTCCATGATGAAGCGCACCTTCATGCGGGTGTCCTTGTTGGCACCGCAGAAGCCGTCAACAACAAACAAGCGCTTGCCGCTCAGCTGCTTCACAGCAAGGTCCTTCAAGGCTGCCCAAGTGGCCTCGGTCACGGGCTTGTTGTCATTGGGATAGCCAGGAGTGGTCCACCACACCTTGTCATGGCTGTTGGCATCGTCAACGATGAATTTGTCTTTAGGTGAGCGGCCGGTGTAAACGCCAGTCATCACGTTGATGGCACCCAACTCAGTCTCCTGACCCTTGTCAAAACCTTCCAGACCGGGTTTCATCTCCTCGTTGAACATCACCTCATAGCTGGGGTTATAGAGAACCTCGGTAACACCAGTGATACCGTACTTCTCGGCTAAAATCGCTTTATCAAATTTTGCCATAATAAATATTTAATTTTTAATGATTTAGAAATTCCTTTTTTTGCTAATGCGCTGCAAAGGTACACATTAAATGGTTATGAACAACACGAATTAAAGAAAAATTTCCTTAATTAATCCCCTGTTATGTTTTTTTAGCAGTTAGCAACCGCCGCAGCCGCAGTCACAGCCGTCGCCATGCTCGTGCCCGCAGTTGCCGTCGCCGCACTCTTCGCAGCCGCAGCCGCAACCGTGGTGATGAGGTTTGAGTTCCTCGGGAGTGGCATCGCGCACAAGTTGCACATGACCGCAGTAACGCACTGTCTCACCAGCGAGCTGGTGGTTGAAGTCCATGATCACCTTGTCGTCGGTCACTTTGATAACTTGGCCCTCGATGCGCATGCCTTCTTGGGTCATCATGGGCACGCGAGCACCGGGACGGATGTTCTCGTCGTCAAACTTGCCCTCGATGTGGAAAATTTCTTTCTCCAGTTCATAAATCAGATCGGGATTTTTCACTCCGAATGCCTCATGGGGTTGCAATGTGAAGTCAAACTGCTGACCTTGCTCAAGGCCCATGATATGGTTTTGGAACCCTTCGATAAGTGACAAGTCCATGCCGAAGACGAATGCATCGGGATGCTCCTTGTTGAACTTGAATACACTGACTTGTTCTTCACCGTTAACGACAAAGATCTCATACACGAGTTCCACGTATTTACCTGCTTGAATTTTCTCCATTGAATGTAATTGATGATTAATGAGTAGATAGATAAATATTTTTGGCAAAGATAATGGAAAAAATCATAGCGGAAAAAATTGTAGTGAGAATAATTTTTTTAAAATCCCGACAGGTTTGTTCAAAAAACACTATATTTGCACATTTAACGCAAGTTCAAAAGACAATCTATGAGAAGCAAATATATCATATCAGTTATCCTGGCACTCATCGCTTTGCGGGTTGATGCGCTCGTTGTGAACAACAGTGCAGGCAATCTGTCAAATCAGGTGACTGACCTGTCAATCACGACTTTGACGGTGACGGGTAGCATGGATGCCCGTGATTTCTATTTTATGGCCGACCATCTGCAACAGTTGTCAGAGGTGGATTTATCGGGTGTCGCGATTGTTCCGTGCCACACCATTGAAAGACATTACTGGCAACAGGAATTCGTTGCCGATGAGTTGCCGATAGGTGCTTTTGGCGACATGGCGGTTTCACGTGTCGTGTTACCGACAGGCCTCAAGTCGATAGGCAAGGCGGCCTTTGCGGGTTGTACCTCGTTGACCGAAGTGGTCTTCCCGACACGACTCGACAGCATTGCCGACTTCGCTTTTGCCTGCTGCTCGTCGCTTGAGTCGGTGACCCTGCCTGCCAGTGTGCGTCGCGTGGGCAAGGGCGCTTTCATGCGCTGCTCTTCATTGGCCAGTTTCAAGGTGGAAGCATCCAGCAATCTGGTTGAGTTGAGCGAAGCTGTCCTGATGGATTGCCCAGCCCTCCAGAGCGTTGTGTTGGGCGAGGCCATCCACACTGTGGGCGAGAGAGCCTTGGCCGGTACAGGTCTTCAAGAACTTGATTTGACACTCTATCGCAAATTGAGGACAATAGAGGATTGGGCACTGGTCAAGACGCCTGTCACCACAGTGAGTCTTCCTTCGGGACTGACCAGTGTGGGCATGGGTGTTTTCCTCTATGACACAGAACTTTCTTCCATCAGTCTGGGCGGAAAAATTTCTTCCATCAGCGATTACATGTTGGCGGGCACCAGCCTTGCTGACCTTGACTTCACCGGCATCTCGCAATTGGGCGATTTTGCACTGTATAACGTTTCAACAATGCCCACTGTGAATCTGCCGTCAACAACAACTTGGCTGGGTCGACGTGCAATGGCCGGAATGGTGGGCATGACATCTATCAGTTGTGAAGCCGAGCAAGTCCCGGATTTGGGTAATGAGGTATGGAAAGGAGTAGACCAGGCCTCCATACCGCTGACGGTGCCCGAGGTGGCACTTGAGGACTACAAGAAGGCTTGGCAGTGGCGCAATTTCTTGTTCCCGACTGGTTGGTTGAAGGGTGACGTGAACGGTGACGGTGAGGTGAATGTCGCCGACATCAATGCCATCGTCAACATCATCTTGGGCAAACCTGCCGATGAGGATACCATGCAGCGTGCCGATGTGAATGGTGATGGTGAGATCAACATCGCTGACATCAACGCGGTAGTCAACATCATCCTCCATCCCGAGAATCAGATTACCGTTCAGATTACTTCCAATGATGAGTTGCACCTTGACGATGTCGCCATCTGTCCGGGCGAAGAGCGCATAGTGACCTTGTCAATTCACCATGCCGAGGCCTATTGTGCCATGCAGTGCGACATCATCTTGCCCACAGGACTGACGCTCGTCAACACCGGTACCGACTCAAGCCATCAGCACGAGACGAGCGGGGTGGGGAACACCACAACGAGGACTATCGTCTATTCGATGAAGAATGTTAGCTTCGACGACGAGGGCAAACCGGTGCTCACCTTCACGGTGCGTGCCGATGAGTCTCTCGCCAACCAAAGTGACATCGTGGTGAGCAATATTGTGCTTGCCGACGAGGAGAACACCAGCTGGCGTGTTGCCGATTGCCGTGCAAGGGTATCGAACAGCACCGGCATTGAGGATCTCACCGCCGATGCCGACCGCCTGTGGGTAGAAGGCCGCACCCTGTGCATCGACACACGTCATGCAGGAAAGGCGCTTGTGAGCGCCATCAACGGTGCCGTGCGAGAACTGGAACTCACGGCAGGAATCACGCGCTATGAATTAGAGGCTGGCTTCTATGTAGTCGTCATCAACGGCAAGAGTCACAAAATCGCCATCAAGTAAATTACAAGAGATCATGGGAAAAAACAAACTCAAGAAATTTGCCGACATGGAGCGCATGCAGTGTGTGTTCCAGTTTCCCTTCGCCGTGGTGACGCAGCAGGGCGGCTGCCCCATGCGCGGCAAGTGGAATGAGCAATACTTCAAGAACGATAATCCCATCGTGCTGGAGCTGGGCTGCGGCAAGGGGGAATATGCCGTGGGACTGGCACAGCGCTTCCCCGGCAAGAATTACATCGGTGTGGACATCAAGGGTGCTCGCATGTGGACCGGAGCCAAACTGGCGACCGAACTGGCCTTGCCCAACGTGGCCTTCCTGCGCACTAGCATCGAACTCATCGACCGCATGTTCGCCCCCGATGAGGTGTCCGAAATCTGGATCACCTTCCCCGACCCGCAGATGAAAAAAGTGAACAAGCGCTTGACCTCGACACGGTTCCTTGACAACTATCGTCACATCCTGCGTGACGGAGGCTTGATTCACCTCAAGACCGACAGCCCCTTCCTCTACACCTATACCCACGCCCTGGTCGAGGAGAACCGCCTCCCCGTCGAGGCCGACACCGATGACCTGTATGCCAGCGGCCTGGCCGACGACATCCTGGACATCAAGACGCACTACGAGATGCAGTGGCTGCAGCGCGGATTGACCATCAAGTACATCCGTTTTGCTCTGCCTCATGGTGTGGAACTCATTGAACCCGACATTGAAATTGAGCCCGACACCTACCGCAGCTACAACCGTGGCTACATCCAGATGCCGCAGCTCATGGACAAAGAGAAACAACATTAAATTCTAAACTATAAACACAAAACAACGCAAAATGACAATTTATCCGAAAATAATCATTGACGCCCTGCGCACCGTGCGCTATCCTGGCACAGGAAAAGATATTGTGGAAATGGAGATGTTGAACGACGACATCCGCATCGACGGGAATCGCGTGAGCTTCTCGTTGACCTTCGAGAAACCGACCGATCCTTTCATCAAGAGTGTCGTGAAGGCTGCCGAGGCCGCCATCATCGCCCATGTGGGTGCCGATGTGGACATCAAGGGCAACATCGGTGTCAAGACCATTCAGGATAATCCTGTACGCAAAGTGGAAAATCCGTTGCCTGGAGTAAAGAATATCATTGCTGTGAGCTCGGGCAAGGGCGGTGTGGGCAAATCGACCATCGCCTGCAACCTTGCCGTGGCACTCGCCATGCAGGGCTATCGCGTGGGCATGCTGGATGCCGATATCTTCGGCCCCTCGATGCCCAAGATGTTCGGTGCCGAGGATGAGCAGCTCTATATGCACGAGGTGGATGGCAAGAACATGATTATCCCACTGGAGAAGTATGGGGTGAAGATGCTTTCCATCGGTTTCCTTGTGGACAAGGAAAAAGCCGTGCTGTGGCGCGGTGCCATGGCCAGCAATGCCATGCGTCAACTCATCACCGAGGCCGATTGGGGTGAATTGGACTATTTCATCATCGACATGCCGCCGGGCACCAGCGACATCCACCTGACTCTGGTGCAGACGCTCGCCATCACGGGTGCCATCGTGGTCACCACACCGCAACAGGTGGCACTTGCCGACGCTCGCAAGGGCATCAGCATGTTCATGGGCGAGCATGTGGGCGTGCCTGTGCTGGGCATCGTCGAGAACATGTCGTGGTTCACGCCGGCCACTCACCCCGATGAGAAATACTTCATCTTCGGGCGTGACGGCGGCAAGGAACTCGCCGAGAAACTGGGTGTTGAGCTGCTTGGACAGATCCCTCTGGTGGCCGGCATCTGCAAGGGCAGTGACGACGGTCAGCCGGTGGTGCGCATGAGCGATGTGAGCGGTGCCGCTTTCAAGCAGTTGGCAACGCGAGTCATGGAGGCTGTGGATCGCCGCAACAAGACGCTCCCGCCCACCGAGGTTGTGCAAACTCATTAATTAATTCGTTTCATTATAAATCAAAATTCAACTGATTATGAAAAAGATTATCGCAATGCTGGCTGTAGCGGCAATGTTGCTCACCAGCTGTGGCTCAGTCCCCATCACGGGCCGCAAACAATTGAATCTTGTCAGTGACGCCGAAGTGCTGCAGGCAAGTCTCCAGCAGTATGCCAGCTTCATGCAGACGGCACCCATTTCAACCAATAAGACCCAGAGCGCTCAGGTGACCCGCGTGGGCCAGCGCATCGCTGCCGCCACCGAGGCCTACCTCAAGTATGTGGGCTTGGAGAGCGAGTTGCAGAACTATGCTTGGGAGTTCAATCTGGTCAAGAGCGATGACGTGAACGCTTGGTGTATGCCTGGCGGTAAGATTGTTGTTTATGAGGGTATCATGAGGCTCGTGGGCAGTGATGACGAGTTGGCTGTCGTCATCGGCCACGAGGTGGCTCATGCTGTCGCCAAGCACAGTAACGAGCGCATGAGCCAGCAAGTGCTTGCCCAGTATGGTGCCAATGCCATCGGCATCCTCACCAGCGGCAAGAGCGCTGCAACCCAGCAGATTGCCCAGCAGGTCTATGGTCTGGGTGCCCAGTATGGCGTGATGCAACCCTTCTCGCGCAAGCATGAGAGCGAGGCCGACAAGATGGGTCTGGTGCTGATGACCATCGCCGGCTATAACCCCGATGTGGCAATCACCTTCTGGCAGAAGATGGCGGCAACCACTACCCAGGAACCTCCTGAATTCATGAGCTCACACCCGAGCCATGCTACCCGCATCTCCGACATCCAGAAGTGGCTGCCCGAGGTGAAGAAGCAGTACGGTGGCAACTAAATGAAAGGACTCATCAAATTTTCACTGCTGTTGATGGCGCTGTTGCCATTGACAGCCGATGCACGCAACATCGCCGACCTGTTCGCCAGTGAGCCGGGCCGCATTTTCCCGTTGCTCACGCGCACGATGCGCCTTGACATGGTGGACTATCACAACAGCGGTCAGACGGTCACCCTCCAGAATAATCTGGCTGGCGAGAGTGGGCTGCTTGAGTTGGATAATACCTACCTCAAGCTGAACGCCAGCGGCAGCAAGGTGGTGGAGATGTGCATGTGGACCGACGGGCGCAAGGATACGGTCATCGCCGTCATCGAGACGGTGATGACCCCGTTGCCCGACAGCCGCCTGACCCTGTGGAACGCGCAATGGCAGCCGTTCTACACCGACAGGCTGTTCAAGATGCCCGTCATTGACGATTTCATCGTGAAAAAAATGCCTCGTGAACTGCGGGCCGACCTGCAGGACGCGATGATTTTCCCGCTCATCCAACTCACCGTCAAGGGCGACGATCACCGCACCATCGAGGCCACTCACACGCTGGACCGCTTCCTCGCTCCCAGCGAGTACGAGCGTTTTGCCGACTACTTGAAACCATCACTCACCTATCGCTATAACGGCAACAAAATTAAACGCGTCAAGTGAATCAACCCAATCTTTTCAATCAGCCTAACGGTATCACCCTGAGCGAGTTCAACAGCCGCATCGAGCGAACATTGAACGGTGACACCCAACTGTTTAACCAGTGGGTGATTGCCGAGACCAGCGACTTGCGTCTGAACCGCAGTGGACACTGTTACACCGAACTGATTGAGAAAGATGCTCGAGGTGAGACCGTTGCCAAGATGGGCGCTGCCATTTGGGCCGGCAATTACTCCAAACTCTACAATAAGTTCCTCAAAGCTACGGGACAGGTGCTCGCGACGGGCATGAAGGTGCTGGTGAATGTGTCGGTATCCTATCATCGACTGTATGGCATGAAGGTGGTGATCAACGACATCGACCCCAGC
The DNA here is from genome assembly GCA_902784675.1 of uncultured Bacteroidales bacterium. Taxonomy (GTDB): domain Bacteria; phylum Bacteroidota; class Bacteroidia; order Bacteroidales; family Muribaculaceae; genus Sodaliphilus. Next base: position 7,250 of record CACZVR010000050.1, read on the forward strand.
TACACGATGGGCGACATGGAGCGCCAGCGCCAGGAAATCCTCAATCGCCTCAAGGCCGAGGGCATCATCGACATGAACAAGCAGTTGCCTTTCCCCCAGGTGCCCCAGCGCATCGCCATCATTTCGGCCGAGGGGGCGGCAGGCTATGGCGACTTCATGAACCAGTTGCTGGGCAACCCCTACGGCTTGCAGTTCTACACTTGTCTGTTCAATGCCGTCATGCAGGGCGCCCAGACGGTGCCCACCGTGCTTGCCGCGCTCGACCGCATCAATGCCCATCAGGAACTGTTCGACTGTGTGGTGATTATCCGTGGCGGTGGAGCGACCTCCGAGCTCAACTCATTCGACAACTATGACCTGGCGGCCAATGTCGCTCAGTTTCCCCTGCCCGTGATTGTGGGCATCGGACACGAACGCGATGTGACCGTCTTGGACTATGTGGCCGGCAAACGGGTCAAGACGCCCACTGCGGCTGCCGAGTGGCTCATTCTGCAAGGCACAAACGCCTTGGCTCACCTCAATGAGCTGCAAGATGCGGTGGTTACCGCTGTGCGCGACACGGTGAGCCAGGCACGAGAACATCTTGCCTATTTCACCAGCATGATACCTGCGACGGCGCGTCGCATCATCGACACTAACCGCATTCGCCTTGACAATAACGCGAAAAATATCCCCGTTGCAGCCAATGGGCTCATTGCCAACCAGCGCACGCGGTTGAACCATGCCGTGGAGCGCATCGGCGATGTCATCGCTGTGGCGATGCAGCGCGAGCGGCAGCGCTTGCAGGCATTAGAGGACAAGGCGACCTTGCTGTCTCCCGATAACACCCTCAAGCGTGGCTATGCACTTGTGAGGAAAGGCGACAAATGCGTCACCGCCGCCGACCAGGTGCACTCTGGCGACCAAATCACGGTGCAGTTCGCCGTCGGCACGACCGATGCCACTGTCAATTAAGTCGCTGGTTGATAAGAGCGCGGATGCAATTCGCGGCGTTCGGAATAATAAAGAGCGCGGATGCCAAATCAGTACTATCCGTTTAATCCGCCGATGAAGAAATAAACGCGGATGCCAAAAAATAGTTTAATTCGTGAAATTCGTAGTTTAAAGAAAATGGAAGAAAACAACGAAATGACTTACACCCAAGCGGTGACCGAACTGGAGCAACTGGTCCAGAAGATGCAGGACCCCCAGTGCAGCATCGACAACCTGAGTGCCTACACCAAGCGCTGCAAGGAATTGCTCGACATCTGCCGCAAGAAACTCACCGCTGCCGACGAGCAACTCAAGCAAGTCCTCGCCACCATTCAGCAGAGCTGACCAACTAACGATGCTTAAATACCTCATTAAAATCAGGTTATTATGATTACCTATTGGAAATACACCACAAGCTATGTCGAGGTGGAGCAGTGGGAGCCTGGATGCTGGATTCAAGTGAAAGACCCCACAGCTGCCGATTTGGCTCTGCTTGAACAGCGCTGGCAGGCTCCGTTGGACATCATCGAGCAGGTTTCCGATGCCGACGAGCGTCCGCGTCTGGATCTTGAAGACGATTGGGCTGTCGCCATCGTGAGGATGCCCAACAAGAGCATCGTGAGGATGCCCAACAAGAGCATCGATGAAGATGGAGATGCCGTGTTCGTGACACGTCCGGCGGCTGTGTTGGTGCGCGATGACTTGTTCATCACGGTGACTTATTTCCCGACCGAGGTGTTCAACGATTTCATCATCTGGAGCAATCGCCGCCGTCATCCCCAACGCAAGGGCTTCGACCTTTTGTTGTCGTTGCTGCTCTCCGCATCGGTGTGGTACCTCAAGTACCTCAAGCAGATGAACGCCATCATGAACACCGCCGAGGCTCGCCTGGAGAAATCGATGGACAACAACGAGTTACAAAAGATGATGGGACTGGGCAAATACTTGATTTACTTCATCAACTCGCTGCGTGGCAACGAATTGCTGCTATTGCGCCTCAGGAAGCATCTGCGCCTCATCGAGCACGATGAGGACTTGTTCGATGATGTGGAGATCGAGACCCAGCAGGCCTATGACACCGCCATGATTTATAGCAACATCCTCGAGCGGCAGCAATCGGGCTATTCATCCATCATCGGTAATAACATGAACGTCATCATGCGCACGCTCACCGTCATCACCATCATTTTGATGGTACCCACCGGCATTGCAGGTTATTATGGCATGAACGTGCCCAACGGCATGGAGAGTTGGGCTTGGGGATTCCCATTGGCTATCGTGCTGTCGATAGTCTTGTCCATCGTCATCTACTACTATCTCAAGAAACGCAAACTCATCTAATTACTCCCCGTTTGTGCTTTTTCACGGTTTTGTCTCTCTCACGAGTCCAAGACTGAAAACTTTTTACTACCTTTGCACCCGCAACGATAGCGCAAGCCGAGTGGAAACCAAATTACAGTGATTTTCCCGAGGCCCAGCCTATCTTGCCGAACTTAGGATCTGGTAACTCCGGTTGTGTAGGTTCGAGTCCTATCGGGCGCACTATAACTCGTTGATTATCAGCGAGTTATATTATTTTCACTCCCCCTTACGCTCCCCCTGTTCTGAAAAGTATCCTATACTATTGCTTTATTTTATTGAAAACACTTATGAAATAATCTTCTGTTTTATCTATAGTATCTACATTTGGTATGTTCATCCCATATAGATGATTAGCCATTACTTGTGTCGATTTATAATTTGTCCATATTTTCATTTGTAGTACTTTTCTTTCATATTCCATATGTTCATGCAAAGGCATACCTCTATCCCAAGCATTTTCAGTGACTAATTTGAAACTAAGCTCTTTCCATCTCTGAATGCATGTTAATGATTCTCCAACAACTTCTAATAATTTAAGAGTTTGAGTATTATTTTCCGTCTTCCTATGTTCTTTGTCTATGAGATACGTGTAATAAAAAATTGAGCAAGAAAGTACGATGCCCCCAATTCCGCCAATATAGCTTCCAAAACTTCCCCATTCTTCATGATTGGTACTTAAACTATGATGAAAGACAGCTATATATAAAATAAGAAAGATAGATAAAACAATGATTGCAATAATCAGTATTCTTTTAGTTTTCATCGAGCTAAAAACAAATCTTTATTTGACTAATGTTTTGCCAGTTTTTCATAACAAAAGGATAAATTAATATTGAATGTATCAATGTAATTTTGATAGAATTCCTCATCCTTATAATTCTCAAGGAAATTTTTACCCATTGTAAATGCTTCTATTGCCTCTTGATATCTTCGTAATTCTTCGAGCGAGCAACCCTTACAAAAATACGAATGAACATAATCTTCTGCTTCATAAGAATCTAATTTCCTTTTTTTTAAGAGAAGATTAAACGCATTTATCGCTTTGTTTGAATATAAAAGGGCTTCGTTATGTTTCTCAAGTCTCCAATTATCACTAGCAATGGACACAAAAGCTTCTGCTTTTTCTTTATTATGAATAGCGTATCTTAGCATCATTAACGAATACTCCAAAGATTGATTGTAGTCTTTTTTATTATGAAAAATACTTGCCAATTTTGAATAGACATCAAAAAGAATTCCATCTTGGTTTTCTCCATTATCTAATTCAATTGCTTTTAAATGGCATCTTTCAGCAGATTCCCGATCTTTAAGATTGGAATAACAAATTCCCATAGAATATAATACCCAAGGATTTGTGTCTTCACCACAGAACTCATATACAATTTGATAATATTTCAAAGCTTCTGAATAGATTTTGTTTTGATACAAATCTTCAGCTTTCTCATAAATAGCTGCAATTTCTTTTTCAGTATAGATGTTTGCATTATGGATAACCAAGTAATCCCCATCAATAGAAACCTTACCAAGACGCTGAATAACGGATTGGCCAAGTAGCAGTGGGGCATTTTGAGTGGGGACAACAATAGCTGTAACATTCTCAATTGTTTGTCCACCAATCTTAACTCTTCTCAAGTTAACAACAAGATTATCAATGACACTTCCATCGGCAAGGGTTGCTAGTGATGTCCCTTTAAAGTCGGAGTCATTAAGGTACCCGTTTTTAAGCATCATTTCAGCATATGTTAGAGATATACAAACATTTGCTGCACCTGTATCAAAAATGAATTTCATCTCCAATCCATTGACTTGACAAGGCACTTTATAAACTCCAGCCTCTTTCTCCATATGGATTCTAACCTCTGCATTCACGCAAAGGCAACCCATCAATGCTATGAATATTACAATAATGTGTTTCATATAGTCTTCATTTTATTCCGCAAAGATAGTTAATTATTATTTTAAGCCAGCTTGATTAATATTATTTTTAACAAATGAAAGAGCCGCCACAATTATTTAATTAACAATAGATTTCATTTTTGTTGCATATCAAGATCTGTCACACTATCTTTGCCATTGGAAACAGCAGGCGGAAGAGTGGAAAGGCCTGCCGCCGCTCCCTTGTTTTGAGGAGTCAGTATGAGGAGTTGGCCGTCCTCCCGTTCTGCTTGTTTCCTTAATGTTTCAAGTTGACGTTTGCCAGAATAGCGCCAGCCAACGATTTCAATATTTTCCTTATTGTTTGCCACTTCAAGAATTACCATGAAGTTCTTTTTAGCAGTATGCATCACTATCCAGTATTTTGGCCGAGATTTGGGTTGAGTTTGACCAAATAGATTAGCTTTATAGAGTGCATTAAACAAGATTATACGACTATCCGTTCCACTAAGTTCAGGGTGGTTACCGCGGTTCTTTTCAAAGATATTCTTTTTGATAATAACAGGTTTTTCATATGCGCCAATAGCGTGACAAAGCCACTTAGGTAACATCGGCAGTTCAATTCCAACCATTGGGTTTGTGAAGTCATCATCAGGAATACTGTTTATACCTGATACCTTCTTGACTATCATTCTGCCGTAGGCATCTATAGGGTTTCCTTGTGTATCCCATTTTTCAACAATTACTTGACTATCCTGCTCACTAAATCTAAAAGTTGGGTCATCTGTTAAAGCCCATTTCTTAGACCTCTGACTAATTGAGTCTTGATGGTTTTTATGATGATCTCGTTTCTTATTGACCATAATATTTTATTAATAATTTTGGCACAAAAATACCCGCTCAAATCGACTCCGTTTCTTTATCTGTTAACCGACGTATAAACAATTTTTCAAAAAACTGTCAAATTTCTCCTTGAGTGACATTTTCCTGCATTTTGAGGGCAGTACATTACCTTTTTAGATACTTGTTTGGCATGGTAAGCCTCCTATAACAAAGTCAACGCATTACTGAATCAGTTTGTGTCTTTTTCGGGGGAGCGTACGCTCCCCCTTTTTGCACCGTTCAACGCCCTTAAACGCCTCATTGGCTCACTATAAAGGCCTGTCAATCAGGCGTCGAGAGGTTTTTAAAGGTTTAAGACGGGTTAAACCGAAACTCTATCAGATTAAAGCGGTAACTTGCCGATTATCAGAGTGATATTATTGTTTATAAAGGATACTATTGCGCGAAACGAGGAAAAATCACGCTTTTTTAAGTAGATTTTTCCTCGTTTCACTTATTTTTTAGCTTTAAAAACATTGCGATTATCAAAAAAGGGGACGTTCCTTTTTCGTTTATAGACTGCTCAGAACTATATATTTTTCCGTTCTAAGCAGGGTACAAACGGATTTTTAATTATTGTAGGTGGTCATTATGATGCATACCATTGACGGATGTTTGGTAATCCTCGGGGGGTGCGTGCGCTCCCCCTTTTTGCGCCGTCGGGCGCCTTTCCGCACCTTTTAACGCCTCATCGGCTTGCTGGAAAACGCTGTCAATCAGGCGTCGGGAGGCTTTTAAGGGTTTGGGGAGGCGCAAGCCTGACTCCTATCAAGCGCACAGGAATCACATCAAACTGATTTCAGTTTGATGTGATTTTTAATTATAAAACATTGTGAGATTTCTACAGGATTTGAAGAAATAAATTGTGAGATTTCTACAGAATTTCCGTGAAAACATTTTGAGATTTACCCAAAATTGCTTATTTTTGCGCTCAAAACGACCAAACATTTTGAGGAAATGGAGAAAGGGATAAGAATATACAAGAGAAAACTCTATGAGCAGATGCTCAGATGGAAAAAGAGCAAGGGTGGCGAGACGGCGTTGTTGATTAAGGGTGCCCGTCGTGTCGGTAAATCCACAATCGCCGAGGAATTTGCTCGAAGGGAGTATGCCTCTTATATCGTGGTGAATTTTGACGATGCTCCTAAGGCCTTGTGGGAAGCTATTGATAACATTGCCGACTTAAATGACTTCTTCGTGAAACTTCAGTTCATCTATAATGTTAAACTGATAGAGCGCCAATCGGTTATTATCTTTGATGAAATCCAGAAGGCTCCACTGGTCCGTCAGGCCATCAAGTATTTGGTGAAAGATCATCGTTACGACTATATTGAAACGGGGTCGCTGTTATCCATCAAGAAAAATGTTAAAGACATCACCATTCCAAGTGAAGAGACCCGCTTAACGATGTATCCCATGGATTATGAAGAGTTCCGTTGGGCGTTAGGAGACACAACGACTATCCCGATGCTTCGTGAAGTGTTTGAGAGGCGACATCCCATGGGCGACCAAGTCAATCGCAAACTGCTGAGGGATTTTCGCCTGTACATGCTGGTGGGCGGTATGCCACAAGCTGTAAACACTTATCTCAACACTAATAATCTGAGTGAGGTGGATCAAACCAAGCGAGAGATTTTAGAACTTTATGCCGATGATTTCCGCAAGATTGATTCGAGTGGTAACATCTCCCGCCTCTTTATGGATATACCCTCCCAATTGACTGGCAATGCATCCCGATATCAGCTTTCGGGCGCCTTGGGACGCGTATCCGAGTATGTTAATGCCGGCGAATTACTTGCCGACTTGGAGGACAGCCTTTGCGTTAACTTCGCCTACCATGCCAATGATCCATCGGTGGGGCTGGCTTTGCATAAGGATAGGGACAAATATAAAATGTTTGTCGCAGACACAGGGTTATTTATTACGCTTGCTTTCTGGGATAAGCAAGTGACAGAGAATATCATCTATCAGAAACTGTTATCTGACAAACTGAGTGCCGATTTGGGATATGTCTATGAAAATGTGGTAGCTCAAATGATCAAGGCAGCTGGAAATGAATTGTATTATTACACCTGGCCAACACCTAGTGGCAAGCACAATTATGAAGTGGATTTCCTGTTGTCACGTGGTAATAAACTTTGTCCTATCGAGGTCAAGTCGTCTGGTTATAAAAAACATGCCTCGCTTGATGAGTTCTGCAAGAAATTCTCAGACAAAGTGTCAAAACGCTATTTGGTTTACACCAAGGACTTGCATATCGATGGCGAAACCACTCTGTTGCCAGTCTACATGACTCCACTATTATAAAACAAAAAGAAATTGAGTGTTTCGGGAGAGCGTGCGCTCCCCCTTTTTGCGCCGTTGGGCGCCCTTCCGCGCCCTTAAACGCCTGATAAGTTTTTCACAAATTCCTGTTAATCAGGCGTCTGGAGGTTTTTAAACAAAAAGATATCATGACTATTATTTGGTATGGTTTTTGCAGTATTTTTATATAGAATGGGTTATTTTTAATACTAACAAAAATGCGCCTTATGAATATGAATCCCATATTATTAGCCTCTTATGATTATGAAATGACCGCGACCAGATTACAACAAGATTTGTCTGCAAGCGGTATAGACTGTGTTGTTGAGAAAGTGCCAAAGACGAGTGCCTATGATGCCATGATTGATCATAGTAGTTTTTGTTTTGCTGTATATGTTGATCATGAAGATTACACCCAAGCCAAAGAGATTCTTAAACAATTCAACGCAACAAGAGACGAAGAAACTCCTTGGTGCCCGAAATGTGGGTCTCATGAAGTCACAAAGACAGTAGTTCATCATGACCTCACCAATTGCATCTTCCCTTTTTTTCGAAGATTATGATGAAGAGGATTATCACTGCAATAGTTGTGGGCACGATTTTAAACGGTATTGAAGCGTTTGTTCTGTTAATGTGCCTCGGCGGTTACCGGAAAAATGTCGTCAATCACGCGTCAGTAGGTTTCAAAGGCTTTTTGGGGATGTAAGTCAGAGTTCTTTTTAGGTGCATAGATGATTCAAGACCCGTTTAATTTCTGCAGTTTCTTGTTGAATTGATTGGACTTGTCTTCATGAGATGCCAGCTAGAATTGGCCACGCGACTTCATCTCAAGGTATCTGTTGATTATGTTGACCGAGAGGTTTTGGGGCGAGGTGAGCAGGCTGTTGATACCATATTGTCGCAGGGTGTTGATGATGAGCGTCTGCTCATTGTCAATTTTGGCGGCTATGGAGTGCTCATAATAATCCTTGATACTATGCGGCTGTTGATTGATGAAGTCTCGGCGATCTTCATCGATGAAAAAGATGACAACCAACCGGTGATGGCGATTTAATTGTCGCAAATAGGGTAGCTGTCGGAGCATGCTGTTGTAGTCAAAGAAGTTGGTATAGAGTATGAGAAGGCTTCTTTGTCCAACCAAACGGTTCACGTTGGCAACTAATGTCGAATAGTCACTCTCGGCAAAGTCGGTGGTCTGGTGATAAAGGCATTCCAAAATGTCATTCATCTGTGCTGGACCTCGATCGGGTTTGACGAAGTCACTGAACTGATCAGCAAAGGTGATGACACCTGCTTTGTCGTCGCGATGCAAGGCGACATAGGAGAGTACCAACGATGCATTGATGGCATAGTCAAGGATGGTCATTCCAGCGAATGCCTGCTGCATGATGCGCCCCTTGTCAATCACATTGATGATCTGCTGTGACCGTTCATCGGTGTACACGTTCACCATGAGGTGATGCGCTCTTGCGCTGGCCTTCCAGTTGATAAGACGGTAGTCGTCGCCTTGCACGTAGGACTTGATCTGCTCAAACTCGGTATTGTTGCCCACGCGTCTGATGCGTTTAATGCCCATCTCGGTCAAGTTATTGCTGATGGCCAGGAATTCATACTGGTGGAGCATGAGGTAGCTGGGATAAACGGCTACATCGATGGGCTGGTCACAGGAGAAACGACGTTGCACGAGTCCGATGGGGGAGGTGACAAATGCTCGGATATATCCAAACCCGTACACTCCCCGCTTAGTAGGGCGCAGGGTGTAGTCCACCGTTCCTTTTTCGCCGGCCTTGAGGCGCATTGCGAAGTTCACGTCTCGGCGCTGGAAGATGTGTGGAATCTCATCGATGATATTCAGTTTAACGGCAAAGGGGTAGTTGTTTTCCATCTGTATGCTCACCGGGTTCTCATCACCATTTGAGAAACGTGAGCTGCAGTGTCGTGTTGCCTTGATACCACGTCGCATCCACAGTATGGCAATGTCGGTCACAAGCAGCAATGCAGACAATGCCAGCAACGAAGCTCCCACGTAGAACAATGGCGGCCACAGCTGTCCCAATGCCAGGACAACGATCACCACAATTGCAGTATAGTAGAAACGAACGGGCAGAAACATAGCAGCGGCTGATTAATACATCACTTGGGCACCTCAACATTATTGATCAGCGTGGCCACGATTTTTGAGGCCGTGTAACCTTGCATCTCGGCTTCGGCCGAAATGATGATGCGGTGGTCAAGCACAGCTGGTGCCACCATCTTGATGTCATCGGGGGTGACATAATCACGTCCATAGATGAGTGCCATGGCCTTTGATGCCTGCAACATGGCCACGGCAGCGCGTGGCGAGGCGCCCAGGAGCACGGCCTTGCTCGTGCGGGTCTGATGCACAATTTGGGCGATATAGCCCAGCAGCGAATCATCAACCAGCACGGCCGTCATGTTTTCTCGCAGTGCCAACAGTGAGTCTTTGGAAATGATAGGCTTGATGTCTTCCAGCTTTGCCAGTCGCGCGTTGGCCTGATGTCGTTGCAAGATGGTTTTCTCCTCGTCCAACGTCGGGTAACCCATCACAATCTTGAACATGAAGCGGTCGAGCTGAGCCTCGGGAAGCTTATAGGTTCCCTCTTGCTCCACTGGGTTTTGTGTGGCGATGATGGTATAGGGTTCCGCCATGTGATGGGTGATGCCGTCGATGCTCACTTGGCGTTCCTCCATCACTTCAAAGAGAGCAGACTGTGTCTTTGCCGGGGCGCGATTGATCTCGTCAACGAGGACCATGTTAGCAAAAACCGGGCCTTCATGGAAGTCAAATTCGCTGGTCTTCATGTTAAACACGGTGGTGCCGAGCACGTCACTGGGCATCAGGTCGGGAGTGAATTGTATGCGACTGAATCGAGCATCAATCAGTCGGGCCGTGAGGCGTGCCAGAAGTGTTTTTGCCACTCCCGGAACACCCTCAAGCAGTACATGACCGTCGGCAAGGATAGCCGCAATCAAGAGGTTCACAACTTGATTGTGTCCTACCACTACACGAGCTATTTCTTCTTTGATCTGTTTCACTTGGGCCGAAAACTGTGCCAAATCGAGGCGGGGGGCTGTCGTTTGTTCCATTGTATTATATTTTGTTTTAGATGTTGATTCGGTGCATAATATCATTCATCACATCGATGAGCCGTTTAAGTTTCTCATCGCTTATTGAGTCCTCATTGGTGGAATTCATCACATCGCGAATCTGCTGGTGCAGCTCGTTGAAGGGAATGCCTGTTCGATTGGACAGCGACATCAATTCATCGTCGAGGCTGTCAAAGTTGTCAATATCGATCATGGCTTTGGCTCGCAAGTCGTTGCTGAATGTGACATATTTCTTGATGAGCAGGTCCACGTTGTCGTGACGCTTGTAGTAGATGCCACCTATTCGCTTAACGAAATCCATCATGTGGTTCACTGGTGGCTTGATGATCGGTATGACGCGTTGACGGCGCCTTGCCGAGAACACGACAAAGGCCACAAGTGTTGCCAAAGCAAGATAAAGCGCCCATCGCAGCGGTCGGTTGGCGAGCAAATAACGTAGCGGCGAATCTGAATCCTGCTCGTCTTCAACATAGTCAACATCCCAGTCAATGTGTGATGGGTCGTAGCGTACAACAGGTTTGTTGTCGCACTCGCTCAATAGCCGTAACACAAACGGGCGAATAGTGTCATTGAGGATGCCGTAATTACTGAACAACATGGGCATGCTCATCATGACCACCTTGCCCTTACCGTAGTACCGGATGCCAGCTATTGTACCAGTAGGTGCTTCTAATGCATACTTCCCTTTGTGTTTTGCCTTTGTGAGCGTGGCCAAGGTGCGGAATGACCCCGACATTCTGACCTCATTGTCGCAGAAGGCTGTGCTGACCAAATAGGTGGCTGTGTCAAACCTGCCATCGGCCCACCATCGGATGGTGTCATAGCGGCTGCGGTCGCTCAAAGTCTCTTTATTGAAATGAGCCGTGTATATATCGCCGATAGGTTGGAAATAGAATCCCAATTCCTCACTGACATACTTGGCATCATCGTAATATAAATTGTCATCTGAGGCAATGACAACGTTATTGCCCTCCTCGATTAACTTGAGAAGATTAACATCAAATGAATTGATGAAGTCATCGTAATTGTTGGTAAAAAGAAAGGTGTGCTTGTCCCCTTTGTACTTTTTGCTGATGTATTTTTCGATGCCGTTTCCGAGCACCTCATAGCCTTGTGGCAGGGACCCACGCAGCACGCTATCCATCACATAGCAACCGAAGGGTTGCTTGCTTTTGTGGCTTTGCGAAATGTCATGCCATTGGTAACGAGTCGGTGCATTCATTTCAAAGAGTAGAATCACTGCCATGAGTGCAATGATTACCACAACAAATATGCGGCTGGCCTTCATGCTGGCACACCTCCTTTCTGTTGGTTATCAGTGTGCTCTTGCTGCCCAATGCTGTCAGCAATGCGTGCTTGCAGAATTTCTTGGCGTGTGCGCATCTCCTGGGCAAGCGCGGCATCGGCATTGTAATGACCATAACGAATGCGCAAGAAATGATTGGTCATGATACCGAAGTCATTGTCCTGCCACTCCTGGGCATATTGTGTGGGAGTCTTGTATCGTCGCCATGTCACCAGTGACGCGTCACTGGCGGCTTTCAAGGTCTGCAGATAACGCAATCGACACAGCATCAGGTGGTTGTCATTTTTCTCGGCTTCGGCAATGAGTTGGTCAAAGTCTACCTCGTTGATGTCATCCTCAGTAATCTCTTGGGCATCAAACTCTTTATTTCGTGGACCGAATAATCCAACCCTATTTCTCCAGATAAAAAAGCATACGGCCAGCACCACCAACGTCCCCAGGCACCACCAGACCCCATGGGGAACGTGTATTGACGGAACATCGAAGTCCAGTAAGTCTTCAAGATAGTTCCAGAAACGGTCAAAATAGTTGGTTTCATGATTGGGCACCAGTTCTCGGGCATAGTCATATTCCCTTGAGTGCTGGAACGCATCAAGTATCGAGTCATTGGCAACTATTGTGTCACTGGGCGATGTCATAATCAGGTTTATTTCAGGTTGGCAAAATTATCTATATCACTCTCTAAGCCAATGTCTTCAACCTCGGTTGCCACACTGCCATAATAATAGGTCATCGCAAGGACAAACAGCCCCATCTCTATAAAAATCATGAAGCATTGAGCCACGCTGAGAATATACTCAAAGACATCACCCAGGAACGACCAGAATACTGAGTCGGTAGTCGATATCTGAAATGTTGAGTCTAATGCGGTGTAAATGGCTAAGGGAAAAGTGATGGCATTGTTGATGAGTATTGCCACGACGCCCATAATCAACGTGATGAGGATGAGTCGTCCCCACTTCTTGTGGCCCAGTGAAAAAGCGCGCTTTGCTTTGTTCCATAACGAGTCTTTGGGCTCCAGTAGCATGATGGGACATACCAGGAACACAGGCAACATCGCGAATACCGCCAGCAATCCAATAATGGGAATGATGTTAAATAGCAGTGACACCACAATCAGTGGGGTTCCGATCACGATGGAAACCAGGCATTTAAGTGTTGCTTTCGGCAACATTCGCCATACAGTGGCCACACTGCACTCGTCAAGCGTGCCATCGTGGGTATCATACCATCTGACCAACAAGATCTCCAATGCCGTGACCACAGCACAACCCACAAAAAATAAAATGAAGGAACCAACAAGGGTTATGTTGAATGTGAACGTTTCAGTGTCAAACTTGGCTAACGTGGTGCCTAGCAACACACTGAACGGCAGGAGGAAGTAGGCCATCATCTTGAACCACTTTCTCCAATTCTCACCGACAAAGTCAAACACCATGTTCACATTGTCGGTGAGCGTGCGATTCCTATAGAGTCGATTATTGTTCATCGGTCGCTATTCTGTTATGGTGTTTGCGTCCCACAAAATAAGGTAAAAGAATATAATAAAAAATAATAAACGCAGCCGACAAGGCTATCACCATCACTCTGAAGAAGAGAGGGTAGTCGGTGTGTCGCGTGAGATACCCTTCAATGAATGCGGCTGCAATGGTCACGGGAAACACGCTCAAGGTAATCTTGAGAGCCTCCTTGGCCTTGCGGCGGAATGACTGCATGCGGCTATAGGTGCCAGGAAACAACCATCCTGACCCCATCACGAAACCGGCTCCTCCCGAGAGCACCATCGTGGAAATCTCGAGCGTTCCGTGTTGCATGATAGCCAACAATGCTTCACTAAACACACCATGTTGAAAAAAGAAAAAAGTGAACGCCCCGACCATGATGGCATTGTACATCACAATCAGTGATGTGGCAAATGGTGTGAAAATGCCCATCGAAACGCTCATAACATCAACCCTCAAGTTGTTGAGCATGATGGAGAAGAATGATTCGGCTTCCCCACCAGAGCTGTAGACATCGGTGGGAACACCATTCTTGATGTTCTCGATTGTCATGTCCACATAGCGATCTCCCAAGATTAGCCTGGCAAAGTCTGCATCGTTGAACAGTGAGGCGATACCCACACACAGGAAGAATACAAACACAGCGAGTGCTGCGAGCATGGCTTTACGGTTGTCATAGACCGCCTGTGGCACTTCTCTGGTCCAGAATGTCAGCAGGCGAGACCATTTTTCGTGATGACCACTATAAATCTCGTTGTGCAAGCGAAGTGTCATGGCGTTGAGCATCGAGGTGATAGTGGCATCAGGAAAATGAGTGCGAGAGAAGGCCAGGTCCGATGTCAGTTCAGTATACATCTGCGCCAATGTGTCTGGGGACTCTTCCGATGGGTCCTCAATGCGCCTTTGATAGTCTCTCCAGCGGGCGATGTTTTGTTTGATGAATAGAGACTCTCTCATGACATTGGAAAAACAGTAACACTTTTTCTGTTGCAAAAATAGACTATTATTTGTACTTTTGCAACAAATTCTTTCAAAACACAGGGAATAAAAAGAAATGGCTCAATCGTCAATCATCACAGGTCAATATGTGGAACTCACTCAAACACCTGCCAGTGTGGGTGATAGGCTGATTGCTGCGATTATCGATTTAGCCGTCCTCGGCACCTATTTCGTAGCTGTGATATTGACTTTCGGCATTGATCTTGACCCATTTGTGGCCAATACCAGCGACGTAATCGTTATTGCAATCTATGTCCTCATTTTTTTTCCGGTCATTCTATATTTTCCTGCATGCGAAATTTTAGCAAGAGGGCAAAGTCTGGGTAAGATGGTGATGAAAACGCGCGTAGTGACCGTTGACGGCAATTCGCCCTCGGTGAGCAACTGCTTGTTGCGATGGCTTCTCTATCCTGTTGATACCTTTTTCACTGGCTTTCTGGGTGTGCTGTTCATCACCTTCGGCAAGTACAGGCAGCGTTTGGGCGACCTGGCGGCGGGCACCATTGTCATTAAAACCTCATCGGCGCAGTATGATTTCTACTCGGTGAACGATTACAACTATGTGCAACAGGGTTATGAGCCCACCTATCCCGAGGCCGCCAACTTGTCCACCAGGCAGGTTGATGTCATCACACGCACACTTTACAACAACTCCAGTCGTTACGGCGAGCTCGTGTATAAGCTGGCAGTGCAGGTGCAGCAATTCCTCGGTGTGCAGGTGCCTGCCAATATGTATGCTGATGTTTTTCTCAGAACGGTGCTCAACGATTTCTATTATTATTCCTCAACTATCGAGGTGTAACATCCCCAACACATTTTAGCAGAAATCGCCTTGCCGACGAATAAAAATCAATCTGCGTATAAACATCAGTATTGATTCAGCCCACAGCAGTCGATAGCGATGGAGTTAAGGCGCATTGCCCCGAACCTCGTAGCGATTTGACTGAGGAGGGTGTGTCATGGCACAGCCTCCTCATTTTTATGTAGGCAACAAGAAACACTCAATAGACGAGATGCTATGCTTATTTCGGGCAAAAACTGTTGATTTTTAGGTCATGTGACACGTTTTTTTGTATCTTTGTCATTCAGTTAATAATGAGAGAGATGATGAAACGATATGTGTTGATTGTGATGGCTGTAGTGTTGGGAGCAGTGTCGCTCATGGTCACCGATGTGCCTGGCGTGACGGTGGGGCATGTGACCCTCGTCGAGGGCGACAGTGTGCGCACGGGCGTGACGGCCATTGTGCCGCACCAGGGCAACATCTTTAGCAGCAAAGTGCCGGCGGCCATCCATGTGGGCAACGGTTTCGGCAAACTGGCTGGCGTGACCCAGGTGCGTGAATTGGGCAACATCGAGACTCCCATTCTGCTGACCAACACGTTGAGTGTGCCGGCAGGCATCGAGGGCGTCGTGCGCTACACGCTCATGCAACCGGGCAACGAGGATGTGCGCTCGGTCAATGCTGTCGTGGGAGAGACCAATGACGGTCGCCTGAACGACATCCGTGGCATGCACGTCACCCCTCAGATGGTCATTGACGCCATCAATAACGCCCATGGCGGTCCTGTGGAGCAGGGTAATGTGGGCGCCGGCACGGGGACGATCTGCTTTGGGTTCAAGGGCGGCATCGGCACTTCGTCGCGCGTGCTTCCCGAGTCGTTGGGCGGCTACACCGTCGGTGTGCTCGTTCAGACGAACTATGGTGGCATCCTTGAGATTGACGGTGTGCAGGTGGGACAGCGGCTCCACAAGCACGATTTTATCAACCATGTGCGCAAGGCCGAGAACGTGGACGGCTCCTGCATGATGGTCGTCATCACCGACGCGCCGCTCGACTCCCGCAATCTGGAGCGCGTGGCCAAACGCGCCATGATGGGCATGGCCAAAACCGGTGGCATCGCTTCAAACGGCAGTGGCGACTATGTCATCGCTCTGTCGGTTGCCCCTGGGAACTTGATTGACAGCAATGCCAAGACCGTCACTTCGACGGTGCTGGCCAACAGCCAGATGTCATCTATCTTTGCCGCCACCATCGAGGCAACTGCCGAGGCCCTGTGGAACTCCCTCTTCATGGCAGAACCCATGACGGGCAAGGATGGCTACCACATTGATGCCCTGCCTGTTGAGCAGGTGCTGGAAATGTTGAGGAACAGATAAAGATCAATAAAAGACCGAAATAAGATGAATAAGACAGTTTTGAGATATTGTTGGGTGCTTGTCATGTTGGTGGCAGTGTCTCTCACCGCTCTTTCCGATGATGCAGCGCGGGTGCGTGTCGGCCTCGCCTGGCAACCCAATGACGCCGCCTATGAACGCGTCATCCTCTCCATCGAGCAGGCCGGTGGTGAGGCTGTGATTTTGCCTCAGATGCGTCCCGCTGGCTTTGACTATGACGGCATGAGTCTTTGTCCGCAGTATGTCGATGAAATGGGTGTTTTGTGCCCGCAGTATGCCGACATCGTCAAGCGTGACACCTATCACGGCACCGATGCCGAGGTGCTGCTGGCGGGTGTGCAGGCGGTCGTTTTCTTGGGTGGCGGTGATATCAGTTCCACGCTGTTTGCCGTCCCTCAGACGTGGCACGGCCTCACCGATGACAGCCCTGCCGACGCCACACGCGACGTGTCGGAGTACCTGACGATGGCCTATTGTCTGGATCATGACATTCCCGTGCTGGGCCTATGTCGCGGCATGCAGATGCTGGGTGTTGTTTCAGGGGCATCGCTCATTCAGGATCTAGGCACTTATTACGAAGGCTTGGGCAAGCCCTATCACTACCTGCACCGCATGCAACGCGATGCAGCGGGTAAGCGTTACTACACCCCTCACGACGTGGTGGTGACCGACAGCACCTCGTTGCTATATGGTCTCGTGGGTGCCGACATCATCCGTGACGTGCCCTCGTGGCACCATCAGGTCGTGGGTGATGTGACGGGCACTCCATTGCGTGTCACAGGCATCACACCCACCGATGGTGTGGACATCATCGAGGCCATCGAGCGCACCGACAAGCACTTTGCCCTGGGTGTGCAGTTCCACCCCGAGGAGGCCTTGAAAAAGCATCTCAAAAACGAGCCTGACGCCTCCCGCTTCATGCCTCTTGCCGATGCCCTCAAATACTTCACAGCCTTCATCGCTCATGCCCAACAAGGCCGCACCTTCATCCCCGGTCGCGCCTACACCCGCTCGGATACAACGGTTTATCCCAAAACCGCTGCCGAGTGCTACAACTTTTTCGCAGTGCTGGGGCGTGCCGAGCAAGGCTCCCTGGATGGCGCCATGGCCGAGTTGTCACTGCTCTTGAACCTGTATGAGCGTCGCCATCCCGATGCCGGTGACGTGCCCATTCAAGAAGTCGCCAAGTGGGCGACCGAGTGCGGCTGGTTCGCACATGCCAGTCGTCGCTGGGAGAAGACTGCTTCGCCCGAGTATCTGGCCGTGGCCCGTAACGTCCTGGCCGGGAATCGTGTCATGCCATCAAACATCGTTGAGCATGATTGCCGTGAAGATCTGGCCTATATCGAGACCTATGGCGTCAGATACAGCCCCTATCAACAAGATAAGTATGTGAGCGGCGTTACCGTGTGCTATCAGGCTCCGGTGCACGAGCACAACGGGCGCAAGTACGGCTTCAGGCATCCCTCTCACTGGGTGTTCTACAGTTTCCCCGCACCCAAGAGCGACCCCTTCGGCTGGTTGTGCGACGAGGGCTGCGGTCACGAGAACGTGACCAACGAGGAAGACATTGTCCGATAATTCCGGGTGTTTTTAGAGTAGCATCAGGGGCATCTCTAATGGGGATTCCTTGAAGAGGTATTCTGCTAATTGATTGATATTTAGCGATATCTCAATGCTTTTGCAACGTGGAATGCGTTGCACCGTGCCGTCCTTGATGGCATAGCAGCCGTTGTTCTCGCTGATGTGCTCGTCCCCGGTGACACGCAGCGCGAGTGATACCCCAGGATGAGTCGACGCATAGAGTCGCAAGGCTTCCCTCACGTTGATGACGCGCACCATCCCCTTGTAATGCGGTTTGACGAGGTAATAGGCCTTGTCAAAGCGACTATAGGCTTGCAGCGTTTCCCAATTGAGTTTGTCTTGAAGTACCACGCATGGGCGTGACTGCTGCCACCGATCATAGGCGTCAAAGCCGTTTTCCACCACGTTTTCATCTTGCTGCGGAGCGGTGCCCACCTGGGCATAGCCCAGTTTCTCATACATCGCCTGCAGGCCCTCTTGTTCAATCAGCAATGTGGAAAACACCTTGCCCTGGCACAGGAGCCCGCGGTGCATATACTTGAACAGGCGTGAAATCAAGTGCTTGCCACGGAACTCGGGCAGCGTGCCCACAGCATAGAGATAGACGGCGTCGGCACGTTTGCCAGAGTAGTTCACAGAGTAGGGTAGCGCTTGTGCTGCCGATATGACTTGGCCTTCTTCGATGCGGCAATAATTGCCAGCAGGGGCATACACGCGCGAGAAAAAGATGTCGAGCGCCTCTTTGCGGTCGTTGAACACCGTCTGCATCAACAGTCGCACACCTTCACGTTTGAGCTGCTCTAGCGTGGTCGACAGTTTGGGATAGGAAATGGCACGGTCTTTCTTGATTTGATAAGCAGGGTGGTAGGATGACTTAGCGCGTCGCAGTCCGGGTAAGCCTAGGTCCTCCTCCAGGTTGATATAGGTGTACTGCTCGGGTATCTGTTGCATGAAGTGGTGGCGCACGACGGTATACACACCCTTGTAGTTGATGTCACCCTTCTCGACGCACAGGTCAAACGTGTTGCCGTTGATGGGCACGCCATAGGTGAATGCCACGATGTTACCATCCACGAACAATGCCCCGCCTATGGCTCCGAATTGTTCCCAATTATCAAATACCTGACTGATGGATTCACGCTCCATCACCTTGCTGTCGGCACCCTGGAGGTGGCCGATGGCCTCGGCGTTGTCGCTCCAGCGTTGCAGCAGCTGCAGGCACTCGGGAAACAGGGAGGGCTCTATCGGGCGGTATTCGTGGTTAGGGTAGAATCGGGGAAATTGGGCCAGGTGCTGACGTTTAGGTCGCAAGGCATGCCCGGGAAGATTGATGATGTCCTCCTTCAGACAGATGTAGTCATAGCGCTCGGTCAACGGCTCGCTGAACTCAAACTCACCTGGAAAAGCCTGTTGCAGGAAGTCGATTCCTGGTTGATTCAGATTGATGATGCTGAAGGGCTGGTAATGGGCAAAGCATTCGTCGCGCAGCGCACGGATGACGCATTCCAGACAACCCTCGCCGGCCTCGGCCACTCGGGGATGCTCAACACCCTCGGGCACTGGCGGCAATGGCATGGTGTGGGTGTATTGACCGTCATAGATGAACCGCAGCACCAGATATCCCTTGACGATGGCATACTCCAGTCCGTAGTGGTTCCACGTGAGCAGGTTAATGGCGCTCCACTCGCAGCCTTGGACATCGTCCCACCGCAGATAAGGGCGGATGATGTCCAGGTCCTCAAAGCTTATCGACTTATACTCGATCATCAGGTGAAGTGCTGGGGAGCTTACTTGGTCGTGGTGTAGTATCCCATTGCTTCAAGTTCATCTTTGCTCATCTCCTTGCTGTGCAGACCAACGCGCTCCATCTCACAAGTTCCGTCCTTCTTGACGGTGATTCTCACAAGCAGGTCGTCACCGCCATTGGGATGATCCTTAAAGTTCATCGATGGCATGGTGATGTGACGCACACCGTTAAACATGCGGTCATCCCAGGCGTGGACATGTCCCCAAAAGGCGATGGACGTGCCCCACTCCGAGAGTTTGTTGAGCAGATAGTACAACTCCTCGCGGCAATAGGTCGAGGCAAACTCGTTCATTGACGGGCGGAAGATGTTGGTGTGGGTGAAGGTGAAAGTATTGCGAATTGGTTTGTCGTCATTCTCTAAGGCCTTATTCTCGATAGCGTCTATCTGGAAATCTCCTAATGTGCCATTGGCCGAGTCCAGGAAGATAAAGCGGTCGTATTTTTCGCCCACTTTGACGGTGAACTCATAGAATGAGGTCTTAAATTGGTCGCAGAACAAGGACCATCCGTTATGGGTGATATCATGATTGCCCACGACGGGGTAAAATGGCAAATTCCAGTCATCCCAAGGTCTAAGGTAATTCTTCGTGAATTTCTCGATCCTTTGATCGTAAAACATTCCATCGTCAGCCGTGTGGTGTTCATCAATGAGAGCTTTGATGTATTTATGCTTCCATGTTCTGGTTGCATCATACAGTGCCGCCTTGGTGTTGTAATAGTACTCTGGCTTGGTGTCTGCAAGGTCGCCCAGGTGGCAATAGAACAGGTCATCGTTTTCGATGCCTGTCTGCACCATTTCGGCCAGTCGGCCAGGATCGAAGGTAACGTGGCTGTCGCTGCCCACAAGGAAAGAATATTCGTCGATGCTGTCGGCAAGAATCCAGTCCAAATCTTCACCATAATAGGTGTAGTAAATCAACGACTGTCTCACACGGTCGTCAACACTGGTGTTGGCCATGAGTACGCCTTGAGGGCTCACTTTCTCACAAGAACTGAATAAACCGCATCCTGCCAGCAGAGCGGTTGCCATTAGGCTATATAATATTGACTTTTTCATAATGATTTCGTTGTTTTTCGGTTTTTAGTTTGCGGCTCCCCAACTAGAAACTAGGGACAAGAAACTAGAAACTCAATTATTTCCATCGATAGATTAAACCTAGTTTGCCTGTTGTCTCATATCTGCTTGCCAACTGGCTCATCGAGCCAGCAGGGCGGATGTTGAACTCGCCGAACATCTTCCACCTGGAATTAAACTTGTAGTAAAAGTCCAGACCCCAGTTGATGTTCCAGTTCTCGTAGTAGAAGTCGTCATAGTTGCGGAACAGCAGACCCACGTTCCAGTTGTTGGTGCGGGGGCGCAGTGTGGCATGGGCGCCGAAGGTGAGCGTCGGCAGCTCGGTATACCCGCTCTTGCCTATCGTGTAGTTAATGAGTGTTTCGCCCAAGGTGATGTCCCAGTAGCCGCGCTCAAAACGAATCGAGATATTGCCGTCAATCTCGTTGGTCTTGTACTTGAAGTAACGGTTATACAACAATTCGGCGCTGGCAAACATGTGAAACGATTTGACTTTGAAGTGATACTCTCCCTTGGCCTTGATGCCGTACAACTCCTTGGTGTACTGCAGGTTGGCGCCACCATCCACGCTCCAATGGTCATTAAAATAATGCTTGTAATGCAAGGTGTTGCCGATGCACGGGCCGGTGATGATGTTCTTGCCCACTGTCACCGAGGCCGATGCCTCGTGCTCATGTTCCCCGTCAAACGTGTGCTCACCGCTATAGTATTGGGCAAGCGCCGTGCTGGCGGTGAAAGCGAGAATGATTGCGATTACAATTCGTTGCTTAAATGATGCCATAAAGATATAATGTTGATAAGCCTATTTTTTTGGGTGGTGCAAAGGTACAAAAAAAGGTTTTAGCTTTTAGGCTTTAGCTTTCAGTTTTTTATTACCTTTGCCTCAATTTACTAAGAATACAGTGTTATGATTATCTTAATGATTGACATTAAATCCTTGTTAATGCTGGCCGTTGTGACCATCATCCTTATCTCGTGTGCTAGAATCTTCAGTAAGGGCTCTGGTCGTGGCGATAAACAGCTGCTCGCGCCCTATTCTCGCGTCAATGTTGATGAGTTCCAGTCGCTCATTGCCGACCCCAATGTGCAGTTGCTTGACGTGCGCACCCAGGAGGAATTCGACGAGGGGCACATTGCTGGCGCCATGTTGGTTGACGTGAACGACAGCGCCTTTGTCGAGAAGGCCGCCGCCGTGCTCGACGTGCAGCGTCCTGTCGCCGTCTATTGCCGCAGTGGCCGACGCAGCGCCCGTGCCGCCAGTCTGCTCACCGAGAATCACTTCAAGGTGACCAACCTCAATGGCGGAGTGATGGCATGGCAAGACGCAGGCAAAACCCTCATCAAATAACCCCCCTAAAGCCTAACACCTAAAGCCTAATGCCTAAAAAAGAATATAACGTCGTGGCTGCCGTCATCGAGGTCAACGGCAAGGTGTTGTGCATGCAGCGCGGCAAGACCCGCTACAGCTACACCAGCCACTTGTGGGAGTTCCCCGGCGGCAAAATCGAGCTGGGCGAGACACCCCAGCAGGCCCTGCACCGCGAACTGCTCGAGGAGATGGACCTTGACGTCGAGGTGCACGAGCATCTCGCTACCGTCACCCACGACTATCCCGACTTCACCATCACCCTCGCCGCCTATCGTTGCGTGGCGTCAACCACCGCTTTCACCATGCGCGAGCATGCCGCCTGCTGCTGGCTCCGATGGGATGAACTGTCGACCTTGCCCTGGTGTGCCGCCGACGAGCGACTCATCGCCCTCTTCCCTCAGAAATAATTTTAAAATTTTAATTTGTTTTCATTTCCCGTGCGCAGCACGGTTATGTGCCACAGGGCCAACTGCTATATCGTTTGTTTAAACGGATGGCATACGCATTCTGTGTGCGTATGCCATCCGTTTAATCCCTCTAATTCGCCGACAAAAAGCGAATGCGTATGCCAAAGATAAATCTTAGCGCCTTAGCGTCTTAGCGTGAGGCTCTATGAGCGCGGATGCCTAATCAGTTGAATTCGCGCAATTCGTAGTTAAAATATTACGCCTCCAGGTCGATGTTGAACTGCTCGTGCCAGGGCAGACCCTGCTCGTTGAGCACTGCCAGGAACGGATCGGGATCAAACTCCTCGACGTTGTGAACGCCCGGCTTGCGCCACAGCCCTTTCAGGAACATCATCGCACCCGTCATGGCGGGAACTCCCGTCGTGTAGCTCACAGCCTGCATGCCAGTCTCCTCAAAGGCCTTGTGGTGGTCGCAGTTGTTGTAGATGTAATAGGTCAACGGCTTGCCCTCCTTGTCGGTACCGCTGATGCGGCAGCCGATGCTCGTCTCGCCGGTGTAGTTCTCGCCCAGGTCCTGCGGGTTGGGTAGCACGGCTTTCAGGAACTGCAGCGGCACGATTTCCATGCCCTGGTAGTTGATGGGCTCGATGCTTGCCATGCCGATGTCCTGGATCACGCGCAGGTGGGTCAGGTACTCTTCACCGAAGGTCATCCAGAAGCGTGCCCTGCGCAGGGTGGGGAAGTTGATGACCAGCGACTCCAGCTCCTCATGATACATCAGGTAGCTCTCGCGCGGACCGATCATGGGGTAGGTGAGCGGCTTGTGGATCTCAAGCGCACCGGTCTCCACCCATTTGCCGTTCTCCCAGTAACGGCCCTTCTGGGTGATCTCGCGGATGTTGATTTCGGGGTTGAAGTTGGTGGCGAATGCCTTGCCGTGGTTACCGGCATTGCAGTCCACGATGTCCAGCGTGTGCATCTCACCGAAGTGGTGTTTGGCGGCATAGGCGGTATAGACGCCGCTCACACCCGGGTCAAAGCCGCAGCCCAGGATGGCCGTCAGCCCAGCCTGCTCAAAGCGCTCACGATAGGCCCACTGCCAGCTGTACTCAAAGTGTGCCTCGTCCCTGGGCTCATAGTTGGCAGTGTCCAGATAGTGCACGCCGCAGCGCAGGCAAGCCTCCATGATGGTCAGGTCCTGATAGGGCAACGCCAGGTTGATGACCATGTCGGGGCGATGGCGCTCCAGCAGGGCAACCAGCTGGTCCACGTCGTCGGCATCCACCTGGTCGGTGCTGATGTTGTCCTTGCCGATGGCTTTGGCCACAGCATCACACTTGGCGCGGTTGCGCGAGGCAATCACGATCTCGTTGAACACGTCAGGGTTTTGCGCGCACTTGTGGGCGCACACGGTGCCGACGCCACCGCATCCGATGATAATGACTTTGCTCATAATTGGTCTCTCATTTTTCTCTCCTGCAAATGTACGGCATTTTGCGCACAACACCAAAAGATGAGGCAAAATATAATGACCCTCCTTACTGTTTTCGTCTATAAAAACGGGTGATTAAGCGAATTTTCTTGCCAGATTTTTCGCTTTCATGTATTTTTGCGGCTCAAATCACACATTACTATATATAAACACGACATGAAACATTTATTGATTGCCATGTTATTCGCCGTTAGCGCGTTACTGCCCGTTGCAGGCCATGCTGCGGTGATTAACGGTGTCCTGGTTGACTCGCAAGACACCACCGAGCTCATCGAGGCATCCGTCAGGCTCCTCATGGCCAACAAGGACAGCACCATGGTCAAGGGCACCACAACCGATCTCAACGGCGTCTTCAACATCAAGGGCGTCAAGGCCGGCAAATACCTGTTGCGCTTCTCCTATCTGGGCTACAACGATGTCATCAAGCACGTCACCGTCGGTGATGACGGACGCGACGTGAACATCGGCGTGGTCACCATGGATCCCAACACCATCATGCTCAAGGAGGCCGTTGTGGTGGGCGTGAAGAGCCCCATCACTGTCAAGGAGGACACCATCGAGTTCAACGCCGACACCTATAAGACACAGGCCAACGCCGTGGTCGAGGACCTCCTCAAGCGCCTGCCGGGCGTCGAGGTGGACAGCGACGGCAAAATCACCGCCAATGGCAAAGAGGTGAAGAAAATTCTCATCGACGGCAAGGAGTTCTTCAGCGACGACCCCACTGTGGCCAGCAAGAATATCCCCGCCGACATGATCAACAAACTGCAGGTCATCGACCGCAAGAGCGACCTCGCACGACTCACGGGCGTTGACGATGGCGACGACGAGACCGTCATCAACCTCACCGTGAAAAAAGGCATGAACAACGGCTGGTTCGGCACCGTCAATGCGGGCTACGGCACCAATGACCGCTATGCCGGCAACGTGATGATCAACCACTTCCGCGACGGCAACCAGTTCACCATCCTGGGCGGTGGCAACAACACCAACAATCTGGGCTTCGGCGACGGCGCCTCGGGACGGTTCCAGCGCTGGGGCGGTGACCGCGGCGTGACCACCTCACAGTATGTCGGCATCAACTTCAACGTCGGCAGCAAGGAGGATGACCACTTCCGTGTGGGTGGCGACATCATGTACAGCCACAGCGACCGCGACACCCGCACCCGCACCGCGCGACAGTACCTGTTCGAGGACTCCACCAGCTACTATGACGCCAACACTGCCGCCCGTGACAAGGGCCACAACCTGCGCGGTGACTTCCGCATCAAGTGGGAGGTGGACAGCAACAACACCATCGACTTCCGTCCCAACTTCTCGTTCAACTTCAACAAGAGTGCCCGTGGCGACTCGTCCCTCACCAGTGCAGGCGATGCAGCCCGCACCTGGGTCAACCGCAGTTTGAGCAACTTCTTCAACGACGGTAAGAGCTACGAGTGGGGCGCACGCCTCATCTATAACCACAAGGTTGCCAGCCATCCCGGCCGCAGCCAGAGCCTCATGCTCAACTACAACTACAGCAACGTGCGCGAGGATGCCGACACCTACACCGACAACACCTACTACCTCTTGCCCGAGCAGAGCCAACTCATCGACCAGACGGCCAACAACCGCCGCAAGACCCATAGTGTCACGGGACGCCTCTCCTGGACCGAGCCCATCGGCGACGTCAAGAACGCCCGTTTCCTTGAGTTCTCCTATCGCGGCAACTACCGCTACACCACAAGCGACAAGTTGGTCTATGACAACGAGCGCAGCGGCATCTGGCCCGGCGGCACCGTCACCAGTCAGGAGTGGAACGAAGGACTGAGCAACAGCTTCCGCAACACCTTCTTCAATCAGGAGTTCAGCGCCGGCTTCCGTCAGGTGCGCAAGGCCTATAACCTCAACTTGGGAATTTCGGTCAACAGCGCCATGTCCAAGAGCAAGGACCTCATCAACAGTGCCCGCGACATCAAGGAGCGCTGGGCTTGGTCTGTGGCACCCTATGCACGTTTCCGCTACAAGTTCACCGACACGCGCAACCTCAACTTCCACTACCGCATGCGCGCTAACCAGCCCAGCATCACCCAGTTGCAGCCCGTTGCCGACGAGAGCAACCCCTTGAACATTGTCATCGGTAACCCCGAGCTCAAGCCCACCTTCAATCACAACATCAACCTGCGGTTCGGTGACTTCGCTCAGGGCGCACAACGCAGCATCATGGCGATGATGAACGTCGACTTTGCACAGAACAGCATCGTCTCAACCACCAAATATGACCCCGTCACCGGTGGACGCATCACCAGCTACACCAACGTGAACGGCGTGTGGAGCGCCATGGCGATGAACATGCTCAGCTTCCCCTTCGGCAGCCAAAAGACCTGGTACTTCACCAGCCACATGTTCACCCGTTACTCGGTCACCAAGGGTATCAACAACGATGTCGAGAACCGCAGCAACACCTGGATGATCAACTACATGCCAGGTCTGGCCTTCCGCAACAGTGTCTTTGACATCGAGATGAGGCCCCGTTACAGTTTCCAGACCACGGCCAACACCGTCACCACGGCCAACAACCGCAACATCCACACCTGGGGCGGAATGTTCAACGGCACCTACTCGGCACCCTTCGGACTCGTCATCAGCACCGACTTGAACTACAGCACCACCAGCGGTTACAGCAGCGGTTACAACACCAAGCAGTGGCGCTGGAACGGCTCCGTCGCCTATCAGTTCCTGCGCGACAAGCAAGCCTCGCTCACCCTCTCGGTCTATGACATCCTGGGACAGCAAAAGAACGTTTACCGCAACGTCACTGCCAACTACATCGAGGATGCCATCTACAACTCCCTGGGACGCTACGGCATGCTCACCTTCACCTATCGTTTCAATACCTTCAAGAAGGGCGAGCAGCCCAAGGATCGCAACGCCGACCGTTGGGGCGGTCCCGGCCGCTTCGGCCCTCCCGGTGGCGGACGCCCTGGTGGCGGTCGTCCCCCCTTCTAATAAAAAAATGACCAATGCGGGCCCCAACGCCCGCATTGGTCATTTCAACCCCCTCTCTCCCTGTCCCACTATGATGCGGCTCCCGCCGCATCCCCTAAAACCTAAAGCCTAAAGCCTAATGCCTAAAGCCTAATATTAACCATTTTTAACGATTTTTCTTCACGTCTGCTTGGTTGACTCAACAAAAAGTTGTAATTTTGTCACGAACTATATAGTGATTATAATTCTGAAGTACTCTGCAAGTTACTAAAAATGAAATGTTTAGTTTTTACCCAGCGGCATTGCTCGACCCAAAGTGGGCGCGAGAAGTTTGTCGTCTTTCTTGGGTTCGATTTGCAGAGGCAGAGTATTCACTAGCCTTTTATTCAATATCCATGGAAAATTAGATGAAAGTATACAGTAGTTGATCCGAGGCTCAAAGATGAAGAATGGATTGATTGACATCTTTTTTATGCATTTGATACAGAACAATTTATACATTTTATTATTAACATTTAAATTTTAGTATTTATGAAGAAATTTTTATTTACACTTGCTGCGTTGATGTCTGTGGGTTCTGCCCTGGCTATCAACACGATTAACATCCCTAATCAGGATTTGACCGAAGCGCAGTTAGGCACCACAGTTACGGTTGCTTGCGATGCTCAGTTCGACAACTACGTGAGCGCATGGCGCATTTCTTTTGTCAGTGTGCCCGAGGGCCTTACCGTCACCAATCTTCGTTGGGGCAAAGCTAGCACAACGAACTTGACCATGTACAATGTAGATGGTGATGAGGAGCAATACAGGCCTCAGGTTCTTGGTGAGTATCCTACTTGGCTCACTGCTAGCATGGCCTATGCTTATGACGAGGATGGTAACTACATGGGTACTCCCCACTGGATTGGTAACCTCGATACCTACCTCCGTATTGACTTCATTGTCGATGCTAACTTCAAGGGTGGTACGATTGAGTATTGGGTAGAGCCTTCTGCAGGTGGTGGCCCCGGTTATCCCGCCGAGGAGTGCTGCCCCAAGAACTCGCACCATGACATGACCTGCACCTTCACTGTTCCTGGAGCTCCCCAGCCCCAGACTCTGACTGGCGAGATCCAGTTTGGTGAGGTTACCGAGGCTGGTCTGCTGCCCGTTAGCTACAATGGCGAGGAGAACGTGACCCTGACCGCTACGCTGAACGGTGAGGCCGTTGAGATCGTTGATGGCAACATCCAGCTCGTTGAGGGCAACAACGCCGTTGTTGTTACCGCTACTGCCGAAGGCTACGAGGCCCTCGTTGCTACCGGTGAGTTCGAGTACACCGCTCCCGTGATCCCCGTTGAGGTAACTGCTACCCCGACCATCCAGGTTCAGGAAGGCGAAGAGGCTTATGTCATCACCGTTGTTGGTGACGGCGAGCTCCACCTCTATGCTAACAATGTTGAGGTTGAGAATCCCTTCACCGTTGCTCGTGGCGAGACCGACGTGACCTACTACTTCACCGCTACCGCTCAGGAAGAGGGTAAGGAGATCAGTGAGACCGCCGAGCTGACCGTTGTTGTTCCCGCTCTGGTTGTTGTTCCTCCCGTTGACGTGCCTCTCGAGGGTGATGTTGTATTCGGTGATGTTGATCCCGAGACCGGTCTGCTGCCCATCAGCTATGATGGTGACGAGAACGTGACCGTTACCGTTACTATCAACGGCGAGCCCGTCGAGATCGTTGACGGCAATGTACAGCTTGTTGATGGTGAGAATGAAGTTGTTGTTACCGTTTCGGGCGAGGGCTACGAGACCCTCACCGTGAGCGAGAACTACAGCTGGACTGCTCCCGTAACTCCTCCCGATCCCCACATGACCGGCTACTGGTTGGTACTCATCGATGCCGAGGGTAACCTCGACTGGGAGCCCCTCATCCAGGGTGTTAACGGTGACTACACTCAGACCGTTGCCCTCACCTATGAGGAGTATGGTCCCTACGTAGCTAACGAGGACGACAGCAACCGTCCTTGGGTGCCCTTCTACTTCGTTGTTAACGGTGTTGTTTATGGCGCTGAGAACGACATGACTCCCACTGTTCTGGGCAATGCTATGGAGAATCCTCTGTATGCCGAGAGCGAGAACTGCTACTCAGTACTGGTTGGCTTCAACTACACGCTGGGTATCGCAATTTCTCCCGAGGGTGAGTACTATGTATACGCTGCTCAGGCAAGCCCCGTTGTAGGTATCGACGAGCTCGTTGACGGCAAGACCGTTGCTAGCGTTCGCTACTTCAACATGGCTGGTCAGGAGATGCAGGAGGCTAACGGCATGACCATCGTCGTTACCACCTACACCGACGGCACCACCAACGCTGTTAAGGTGATGAAGTAATTCATCCACACTATTGAGATTCAATTAGAATCCCGATAATCCCAAAACGGGCGACCCACAACGGGTCGCCCGTTTTACATGGCATGCACTTCTTTCACACTAAACCGCTAGTTGGCTGCCACACAGTTTTCACGCTAAGACGCTATGGGCATCCGCATTCCTGAAGTACCCCTTTTTCTGTCGGCGGATGCTAACAATAAAAATCTTAGCGCCTTAGCGGCTTAGCGTGAGAGAATGGGTGAGTGTGTTATTTTACTTTTTATGGTGGTGGAAATTTTTTTTAAAAAAAGTTGCATTTTCTTTGTCAGAAAAAAAATATGATGTATCTTTGCAATGCAAGATGAACCATTGGACATCAAGTTTAATGATGAAAAAACCTGATTACAACCATTATATGAGGTGGGTGACACGCCGCACAGGTGCTGTCTCACCGCCTTGAGTTGTAAAAGAAAACCGTTCTATGATGAACAATTAGAATAGTATAACTTTACCTTAAGAATTACCCGAATGACTATAGTTTGATCCGAAACTCTTTGAAAATCAAAATAGATAACTCTCTTGACTGCTGCGAAATGACTGTGTTTTATTAACTTTATAACTTTTATTAATTTTAAAAATTTTCTGTTTATTATGAAGAAATTTTTATTTACACTTGCTGCGTTGCCCGATCAGGAGTTGACCGAAGCGCAGTTAGGCACCACAGTTACGGTTGCTTGCCCTGCTCAGTTCGACAACTACGTGAGCGCATGGCGCATTTCTTTTGTCAGTGTGCCCGATGGCGTTACCGTCACCAATCTTCGTTGGGGCAAAGCTAGCACAACGAACTTGCCCATGTATAATTCAGATGGTGATCTGGAGCAATACAGGCCTCAGGTTCTGGGTGAGTTCCCCACTTGGCTCGCTGCTAGCATGGCCTATGCTTATGACGAGAATGGCAACTACATGGGTACTCCCCACTGGATTGGTAACCTCGATACCTACCTCCGTGTTGACTTAGTTATCGATGCCAACTTCAAGGGTGGTAAGATTGAGTATTGGGTAGAGCCCTCTGCAGGTGGTGGCCCCGCCTATCCCGCAAATGAGTGCTGCCCCCAGGGTTCGCACCACGACATGACCTGCACCCTCACCGTGCCCGCTGGTCCCGTTGATCCCACTCCCGCTCCCGTTCCCGTGATCGGTCTGGATGATAATGGTGACGTTATCGCTACCGCCGAAGGCCACACCGTTCAACTGTACCTCAATGGCAATCCCGTTGATCAGCCCTACGAGCTGCCCGCTTGGGAGACCCAGACTCTGACCTTCACCGCTGTTACTCAGCCTGGTGAGAACGAGACTGCAACCGAGAGCGCTGAGCCCTTCGTTGTAACCATCGATCCGCTGCAGCCCACCGCTGCTCCCACTCCCGTTATCAGCACGAATGACGCTGGTCAGATCATCGCTACCTGCGACGGTCCCAACACCGTTCAACTGTACCTCAACGGCGTAGCTGTTGATCAGCCCTACACTCTGCCCGCTGCAACTTGGGAGACTCAGACTCTGAGCTTCACTGCAACGACTCTGCCCGGTGAGCACGAGACTGCTACCTCAACCACCGAGCCCTATGTTGTAACCATCGATCCTCTGCAGCCCCAGCCCGCTACCGCTCCTGAAATCGTAGTTGAGAATGGCTTCGTTACCGCTGTTGCTGAGGGTCATCAGACCGTTCTGATGCTCGACGGCCAGGTTGTTAATCAGCCCTACGAGCTGCCCGCAGCTGGTGAGGAGGATGTAACTCTGCACTTCAGCGCTTACACCATTGAGACCCAGAGTGAAACCGTTTACAAGGACGTAGTTGTTGAGGCTGCTCCCGTTGTTACTCCCACCCACACTTGTGAGCGTCCTAACTGCTCTTACACCATCAGTGGTGAGCAAGAGGTTACTGTATCGATGCATAACAACCAGCTCGGTGCAACCGTTTACTACACCATCACATTGGCTGACGGTACCGTATATGCTTCGGGTAGCTTCACCGAGGATGACTTCCAGACCACGGTTCAGGGTATTGGTGTTTACACCGTTACCTGCTGGGCTCACATCGACGATCCCGACTGGGCTGACAGCCCCGACGGTGGTTGCTTCTTTGAGATCAAGGAGGACACCGGTACGGGTATCAACGAGCTCGTTAACGGCAAGACCGTTGCTGGCGTACGCTACTTCAACATGGCTGGTCAGGAGATGCAGGAGGCTAACGGCATGACCATCGTCGTTACCACCTACACCGACGGCACCACCAGCGCTGTTAAGGTTATGAAGTAATTCATTCCACCCTATTGAGATTCAATTAGAATCCCGATAATCCCAAAACGGGCGACCCACATACTTTTCCCCCAAAAAAGCTCCAGTCTGTCCAGTATCTCCAGTCCGTCCAGTTTCGTCTTTTTTTGCAAGTGGTGGGTCTTTTTGTGGAGTTTGCTTTGGAAGACTTGAGGATTATCATTATTTTTGTTGGGTTCAATCATTTGAAATATGGATAACGATACTCCCAAGAAACCTGTGGTGAACCATTATGATGACGGCACGGCTAGTGCGCTCCGCTCAGGCTCAGATTACCGCAAATTGCGGTTTTATCATCGCAGTGACGTGCTCTATCAGTTGACTCAACTCTTTTGCAAACGCTATTTCAAGAAGTGGGGCGATCGCACCGTGGACCAGATGGTCCAGGCAGCCCGCAGCACCAAGCAAAACATTGTTGAGGGTAGCATCGATGGTCGCACGTCGATGGAGAGCGAAATAAAGCTATTAGGTATCGCACGCGGCAGCAACGGTGAACTGCTTGAGGACTATCAGGATTACTTGAAGTGTTTTGGCTTGCCGTTGTGGCAACAAGAGCATCCACGTTACCAACCCATGCTCAACTATTGCCGCGAACATTGGAAATGGGAGGACTTTAAGGAGTTGTTGCCACGCTTGGATGCCGTGGAAATGGCAAATATGGCCATTTGTCTGTGCCATCAGGTGGACTCGGCATTGGAAAAATACTTGGAGCGCAAGGACCGTGAATTCACGACTCAAGGTGGCATAAGGGAGAGGATGACGGCAGCTCGATTGGACCAACGCGCTTCTCAACGCGCCATCATCGACCGCCAGCAACAAGAAATTGAAGCCCTCAAGCGCGAGATAGCTCGCCTCAAGAGCCTGCTAAACAAATCTCAATTGGAAAATCTGGATTAACTGGATTTCCTGGATTTTCGGGACCATCCCATCTAAATCAGTCCAGTCTATCCATCCTATCCAGTCCGTCCAGCACCATCCAGTCCAGCACCATTCCCGTCTACTTCACGGTGACTTTCACCTTGGCGATGCGGTGTTTGATCACCTTGATGACGGTGAACGTGAAGCGGCCGTGGGTCACCACCTCTTTCTCTTTCAGGAACTCACCCTTCAGGTCAAGCAGGAAGCCGGCGATAGTCTCTGCCTCCTGGGCATGTTCGCCCAGCTCGTCCTCGTCGGTGTCAAACATGCGGGCAAAGTCGCTCAACAGCGTCTTCCCGTCAAACATCCACGTGTCCTTGCTGATGCGGGTATAGGATTTCTCCTCGGTGTCATACTCGTCGTCGATGTCGCCCACAATCTCCTCGAGCACGTCCTCGAGGGTCGCGATGCCCTGGGTGCAGCCGAACTCATCCACGATAATCGCCATGTGCATCTTGCGACGGCGGAAGTCCTCCAGCAGGTCGTCGATGCGTCGCGTCTCGGGCACGAAATAGGCGGGACGCAGCAGCGTCTGCCACTTGAACGTGTTGTCGCGGGTGCCGATATAGGGCAGCAAGTCCTTGGCATACAGGATACCCTTGATGTTGTCGGGCGTGTCCTCATACACCGGCATGCGGGAATAGCCCGTCTTGATGACCGTGCTCACCACCTCGTCGAACGTGTCGTCCTGGTCGATGTCCACGACATCCACACGGGGACGCATGATGTCGCTCACCGTCTTGTCGCCAAACGACAGGATACCCTCGAGCAGCTCTTTGTCATCGGGGTTCTTCACCTCGCTCACCTCCAGGGCGCGCGTGAGGTCATCCACCGACAGCTCCTCGGTCTGTGTCGGGACCACTTTGTTGACCAGGCGCGTGCTGCGCACCAGCAGCGCCGTCAACGGCGTGAACAGCTTCACTGCCAGCTTGAGCGGTGCCGACGTCAACGCAGCGAAACGCGCATTATAGTTCGTGGCATAGAGTTTGGGAATCACTTCGCCGAACAGCAGGATCAGGAAGGTCAGGATCACCGTCTGGACAATGAAGTCCAGCACCGTGTTATTGAAGTCAAACATCTGGCTCATCGCGTAGTTCAGCACGATGGCGATCATGATGTTGACCAGGTTGTTGCCCACCAGGATGGTGGCCAGTAGTTTCTCGGGATTGTTGAGGAGTTCCTTCACGCGCTCACGGCGGTGTCCCTCCTCGATGTCATCGATATCGCTGGGGCGCAACGAGAAATAGGCAATCTCGCTGCCCGAGTTAAATGCCGACAGGAACAAGCCCAGAACGGCGACAATGATGGCGATGATGCTGCCCACGGTGGGCGCGTTGAAAGTGACAAGCGGATGTCCGCTCGCTGTGCATAGTACCGATAACAGGCACGAAAACGGGTCAGGGTCCAAAATGAATGTCGTTTTGTTGAATAATGGGACAAAGATAGTGCAAGCCGAGCGGAGTACCAAGCAAAAAAGCAATTTTTTGCTTGAGCACTCCCGAGGCGCCGCCTATCTTCGAGGGCTCAAGCCCTCAACGTCGTGCAAGCCGAGCGGAGTACCAAGCAAAAAAGCAATTTTTTGCTTGAGCACTCCTATAGAAACTATAGATACTATAGCACTTATCAAGCGGCAGCCTAAAACCTAACGCCTAAAAGCTAAAACCTAACGCCTAAAACCTAACACCTAAAGCCTATTCACTGCATCGGCTCGACGGTATAGCCACGGTCGCGCAGCAGTTGCAGCAGGCCCTGGTTGCCAGGCAGATGGCCGGCGCCCACGCACACCAGGCATGCGCGCTCGGGCATCATCTTGGCGAGTTTCACGGTCCAGCTGCGGTTGCGGTCATAGATGAGGGCATCTAAGGCCTCGGCGTCATCGCCGCTCAGCTCGGGGTCGGTGATGATTGCCTCGATTTTGCTCAAGTCCTGCGTCATGTAGGCCTCGACGAGGGCCGACGACTGCTCGGCGAACAAGTCGTCCTTCTTGCATGCTTCCAGCAGGCCCTGGGCTTGCTCGGTGAGCGGCGTGTTGAACAGCAGGTCGATCTGTTCCTCCATGGTCTCAAACGCCAGCGAGGGCTTTCCTGCCTCGTTGGCACGGTTCTGCACGGCCATGTCAATCAGGTCGTTGACGTTGAGCGTCGGGAAATACTTCATGGCCTGGATGGCCTGCATCTGTGTGCTGATGGCGCTGGGCTTGAACATTTTCATCTGGCTGAGCTTCACACCCATGGTGCCGAAGTACTTGTTGAACACCTGCTCGACAATCTTGTATTCCTCGGGTGTGAAGAGCTTGTCCAGCGTGCTGTCCAGCGGAGCAATCATCGCCTGGGCTGCCAATGCCTGTGACTCGGGGCTGAGCATGCTCTCGTTCTCAAGTTCGCCCACCACGACGTCACAGCCGTCAAAGGCCTGTTGCATGCCGGGAATCTTGTCGATCATCGCTGCCGGCGCAAAGTGATAGGTGCCCAGGATGTAGCTGGGCCGCGCCAGGTTGTTGCCGCTCACTTTCCACAACAGCTGAGCCTGTGCCGCCATGGCGACCAACGCCAGGATTAGGATAAAGGATAGTCTTTTCATCATTGTCATTCTTTTTTGGGTTGATTATTTTTTCATTCACAAAGTTAGCGCTTTTCGGGTTAAAAACCGCTTGAGCGGCGGCAAAATTTCAGAAAATCCCCTATAATGATGAGAAAACCTGCACATTTTGGCCATTATTGGCTATTGTCCGCGAATGCTGGCAGCAGTACCTTTGCATCGTGACAAAATGAATTAGTTATTAGTTGATTCAAAGAGAGAAAGTAAACAGATAAAAATGCCGCACCGATGTGATATCGATGCGGCTTTTTTAATTTCAGTTGTCAGTCCTCAGTTGGCGGAGCCAACTCCTTACTCCTCACTCCTTGGGAACCCACACGGGATCCTCAACTTTCAGGCGGTCGCCGCCGTTGGGACCCTTGATGAGCATGTCGTAGTACTCCTGGGTGTAGCCGCTGAAGATGGGCGATGCAGGCGTACCCCACTCGTTGCGCTCAAACTTGCCGTCCTTCTCCTTCTTGGTGTTACCGTCCAGATACTTCACGAACAGGTACTCACCCAGCTTCTTGTAGCGCGCGGTAGCATCCTGGCCGGCATTGACCGAGTAGTTGGTCAACAGGCGAATGGCAGCGTCGCGGTCGGTAGTGAGCAGCGATGTGGCTTGGGCCTCGATGACCGACTGTTGCTTGGCAAAGTTGTCCTCGATGGCGCCTTGCACCTTGCGGATGTCGCCAATCATCTGCGAGTAGCGAGCATAGGCCTGGTTGGCTACCCAGTTGTTGACCCAGAAGGCACACTCCCAGTCCAGGGTATACATGTCGGCCTTGCCCTGACGGTAGCTCTCGGGCACCTGGGTGATGCAGCAGTACATGGGCACGAACACGGCGGTGTTGGCATCATCAACGCCGAACCAGAAACAGCCGCCCACCTCGTCGGGCATCCATGAGCGCATCTGTGCAACGTACACCCAACCTGTCTGCTGGGTACAGATGGCACGCTCCTGGCTGTAGGTCACGCCGTCCACCTCAAAGTCCATGGGACGCCAGCGGTAAGGCACGCCATAGGCGGTCGTGGCACCGGGATCCACGGTCATGTCGAACGGGGTGCCCTCGAAGTGGTCGCGCATCATCTCCTGCATGTCGCGAACGCTCACCTTGCGGTCGGGCTTTACATACAACGGCATCACGTCGGCATCCTCACGGGTCTTGCCGTAGATGAAGGGCAGATAGGCTTCCATGCCCTTGTGGAAACGGTTGAAGTAGCTCCACACGCGAGCGTCGCAGCCGCGCAGAGCACCGGCATCAAACTTCTGATAAACAGGAGCGAAGGCAAAGTCGGCGTCCTTGCCGCTGTAGAGGCCTTTCTTCTTGGCAAAGGTGATGACGTCCTTGCTGTACATGACGTTCTTCTTGTCCTTCATGTCAAACTTCCAGATGCGTGGGTTGTTGGCGTGGCCGGCGATACAGTCGTCGGGAATGCGGACGGCTACCCAAACGGCACCCAGTTCATCCTTGCCCTTGCCGATCATGTCCATGACCCAGATCTCGTTGGGGTCACCAATCGAGAACGACTCACCCTCGCTGGCATAGCCGTACTTGGCCACCAGGTCGGTCATCACCTTGATGGCCTCGCGGGCGGTCTTGGAACGCTGCAAGGCGATGTAGATGAGGCTGCCGTAGTCGATGATTGACTTGCCGTCCAAGTCCCACAGTTCCTCACGTCCTCCCCAAGTGCTCTCTCCGATGGTCACCTGGTGCTCGTTCATGTTGCCCACCACGGCATAGGTGTGAGCGACCTCGGGAATTTCACCCATGTACTTGCCGCTGTCCCAATCGATGATTTTGCGCATGGCTCCAGGCGCATGGTCGGCGGCGGGCAGGTACTGCAGGTCTCCGAACAGGGTGTGGCTGTCGGCGGCATAGGTGATGATGGTCGAGCCATCGGCACTGGCGTTCTTGCCCACGAGCAAGTTGGTGCAGGCGTCAGCGGTAGCCCATCCGGCGAAGGCCAGCAGGGCAACCGACAACAGGTTGAATGTTAATTTCTTCATCTTTGTTTAGTGTTTAGTGATGTTATTATTATAATGTGAATGATTGAACTTGATCAGTGACCCACCGGCACGTCATAGCCCGTGAGCCTGAAGGCTACCTTAAAGGGGGTCGCCTGTTTGCGCGGCTGCGGGCCGGCATAGTAGTAGAACAGGCGCTGCACGTCAAACGACTTGACCTCGACCAGCTTGGTCTCGCCGGGCTTGAGGCTCACGGGCACGGTCACTGTGCGCTGGGTGAGCATCTCGCCTTGCATGGTGGTGTAACGCAGCAACAGGCGCACAGCGCTCATGCGCTGCTTGGTGTTGTTGGTGATGAAAAAAGACTCCTTGGTGTCGCTGGCACGTTTGCTGTAGCCCTTGAGCGACACGGCGTTCGGGTCAACACCATCCAGACTGTCGGGCAACAGTCCGTCATCACTCTCCATCACGGCAACGGGCACCTCAAGGCTGCGCAGGTTCTTGCGCGTGGTCTTGGTGCGCGCATCCATGGTGCTGGCACACAGCGCAATCAGCACGAGAGCCAGCAACAGGGTGATATGTATGTTTGAACGCTTCATCACAGGTAACGTATGCGGTTAAAAGGGTTGCCGTCGCCTCCCTCGGGGTAAATCTTGCGGAACCCCACGGGCAGCCGCTCGCCCACCTTCTCGGGGATGATGCTCACGCCGTTGAACAGCGAGGGCAGGAAACGGGCGATGTTGACACGCACTTTGACCTTCCAGTGCGGCGGGTCAAAGGTGAGGGTAGTGGCCCTTGCGTTGAGCGTCGCCACACATTCCAACGGCTTGAGCAGGGTCACCTTGTCGCGCTGGCTGTAGAGCCACAGCTGGTATTTGCTGTCCACAGCGCTGGCAGCGATGTAGCCGATGACGGTGCCCGGCATGACGTTGATGTCGGGCGAGTCGAGCAGGATGATGCGATAGCCGATGTTGTGCTCGCCGCGGTAGCGCTCAATGCCCAGCGTCATCTCCTCGTTGGGGTAGTACCAGATGCCCTCCAGGGGCTGCAAGTCGCTCTCGTCGAGACGCACCTGCATCGAGTCGATGTCAATCCCCTGCAGGATGACCGACTTCTTGGGCACACCGTTGCCCGCCGTCGCCAGCAGGGGCAACAGACCGAGCATCAGCGTTATGAGCGTCGCGAGGCGGTTCATTGGGTCATCAGTTGACGGTGGCGAAGCGGTAAATCACACCCAGACTGAGGATTTCCTTGAACTGCCAGTAGTTCCAGTCGTTGTCGCGCGGACGTGAACGGTCAAAGCGCAGGTGGGTGTAGAACTGTGTCGTCAGATATTTGCCGATGGCAAAGTCAAGTGTGTTCTCCCAGTCGCCCTGCACATACTCATAGTTAGTGAACATGTACACCCTGGTGGAGAGCATCACGTTGGGATTGAAACGCCACAACAGCTTGGCCTCGAAATTGCTACCCACGGTGCTCTTGCAGTGGTGACCGGCCTCGATGCCGAAACGCACCGGGTCGATGTCGGTGATGTTGCGGCAGTACTTCAGGTTATAGGAGATGGGGGCGATAGCCAACGTGAACATGCGGTCATCGGCCTTCTTGAGGTTATAGGTCATACCGAGACCGATGTTCAGCTCGGCAGGCGAGAGGAAAGCCGCCGTCATCGTGTTGGTGTTGGTCTTGTAGTTGTTCAGGAACTGGGTGGTGAACTGCAGCATGGCACTGTAGTACCAGTTTTTCACCGCCTTGTAACCCAACTGCGAGGAGAACAGGAAGTTGTCCTCGGTGATCATGTAGTTGCGGATACTGTCGCCATGGGTGGTGGCAAGACCCAGTTTATAGGACAAGGTGTTGTTGAACAGCCAGTTGGGATGCAAATCCTGATTGAGGTTGCAGTTCCAGTTGATGCTTCCCAGCAGCGCCAGGTTGTTCTCGCCGCCCTGATACCAGTTGCCGCTGATGTAGGCCTGGGTGAACTGCAGCGAGGCGTTGAACACGTGCAGCCAGTTGTGGATGGGCAACGGTGGCTCGACGGGAGGAGTGACATCCTCGACAACGACCTGGGCGGGAGCGATAGTGAGCAGACCCTGATGCGGGTCTCCGGGAATGACACCCTCGGGCGGTGCCTCGGGCAGACGGTTGGAGTTGTAAGCCACCAGCTGCGGATTCTCGATCATTGCACGTTCACGGGCGCGCTGGGTGCGGTCGGCATTGTCCATGGCTTCTTGCAGCCATTGGTCACCGGCATCCAGGGCATACAGGTCGTTGCCTGTTGTCGGTCTCGTTGCCGTTGTTTGGCCATGGCTGTCATACACGAGCGGTGCATACAGCATCTTGTCGGCAGCATTTTGGACAGTTTGCTGGTTGTCCTGAGCGATAGCGTGGCTGCTCATCACTGTCATCAGCGCGAGCGCCAGGCAAGTCTTGAATGTCATTTTTCTCATAGCAATCGGTCGTTATGGAGGTTGATGTTGTGAATTCTGTATTGAGGGTGACGCCAGACATCGTCAAGCGTCATAGAGTTTCTCGTCACTGGCAGGCTTCTTGGGCTGCTGCTTTTCGTCCTGCTGTTGTTTGGCCTTCTTTTTGGTCTGCACCTTCTGCCGCTTGCGCTCGTGGTTGGGCTGCTGCTTCTTGTTCTCGGCAAAGCTCTTGATCATGTCCTCGACGGTCTCGCGGTTGCCATACAGGTAGTTGACCGTCACCTCGACGATGAGGTTCTGCTGCTTGGACACCAGGTCGGCAATGATGGCGCGTGAGCCGTCGGGCATTGTGCCCTCGATGCTGTAGGTCTTCTTGAAACCCTTGACCTTGAGTTTGCCGTTCTTGAGGTCATACATGTTATAGCCCAACGCCTTGCGTTGCAGGTTCTCGGTGAGCATTTGCTTCTCGTCGCCCCTGTCCTTGCTGTAGAGCTGCACGGTCATCACCATGTCCTCCCACTGCACCTCAAAGCGTGTGGGCGTGTTAAAGGTGACAAAACCGTCCTCGGGCGTTTCAAACGACAGGTTATAACGGCTCCAGGTGTAGATTGTCGCGCTGGCATTCAAGCCAGTGAGCAACAGGAGCATCAAGAGCGTCAGCCGGGTTATGGATTTCACTTGTGTCATCATCTTGCTGAGTCGTTAACTGGGTTGTTTCACATTTTCAAGGAAGTCCGACCACTCGCCCTTGCTGCCGCGAAAAACGTTCAAGTCCACATCTCCTTCTATGCCAGCAACACTGCCGTTGTGGTCGAACTGCTGGATGCAGTGTGGCAAATCGGGCAGCAGGTCGGGGCTGGTGAAGGAACACAACCACAGGTCGCAGTCCATCAACAGCTCTTTGTAATACTTCTCATAGCCGTCCTTGTTGGTGTAGATCATCACACTGTAGCCCTTGTCCTTGAGGATGCCCACCATCTCCAGCACGCGTTCGATGGCGGTGCTGCGGCTCACCGTGGCGCCGTTGCCCCAATCGTCCTCCAAGTCAATCACCAGCGGCAGGTCCAGCGTTTTGCCCTTGACGACGCCAAGCAGATTGTCGGCCTGTTCGCGTCCGGTGCGGTTCTTGCGGAAGAAGTGATAAGCCCCCACCTTCAAGTCTGCCTTGCGGGCAGCACGGTAGTTGCGGTCAAAGGCTTCGTCCTTATAGGTTTTTCCCTCACTCGCCTTGATGAAGACGAATTGGTAATCGTCCATCCGCACCTGGTCAAAGTCGATTTTGCCGTTGTGCTTGCTCACGTCGATGCCCGCCACAGGATAGCGGTAGCGGTCCACGTTCACCGAGTGCGGCAGGATGTATTGCCTGAAGATGTAAGCACACGCTAACACGACAAGTGCAGCCGCCCCGGCGAGGAGCAGCCACTTGATAAAGTCGGGTTTTGTCGGCACTTGTCGTCTACCCATAGGCACTCAGCGCGTTAGAATAACGGGATGTTGCTCGGGGAATAAACCCACTTCTGCTCAAATTCTTGCTGCGTGCTGGTGAAGAACAGCACAGCCTGGATGATGGAAATGACATGGGTAACGATACCCAGAGCACCGCATGACAGCAAGGTGGCAAGCAGGAAGACAACACCGGCATTGGTCTTGTTCATATAGAAGTAGTGCAGTCCCAAGCCGCCCAGGAAGAGGGCCAGCAGACCGGCAACACCACGGCTCTTGCCCGAAGGACCGTTGCTGAACACGTCATCCATGGCAGCCGAAGCCTGGTCGCCGAACTGGCGGAACTGCTCCTGGAAATTGGATTGCTCCTGACCGTAGGATACGTTGGTCTCGGCACCGCAATACGGGCACTTCACACGATTCACTTTCTCTTGAGTGCTATACTGTTTTCCGCACTCGGGACAATTGTGGATATACATAGTACTTAAGTTTTTAGTCACTAGTCTTAATCACTAGCAGATTGTTGTTACACCCTTTTGACGCATTGACAAACCAAAAAGTTGCAAAACTCGTACCAATTTTTTGAAAAAGATGTGACCAACGGTTCATCAACGATTGCGACGCTGAGAACTCTGCTGCCTCTTCTGCTGTTCTTGCTGCATCTTCTGGACTTCCTCCATGCGCTGTACCCATTTCGATTTCTTCTTGGGCTTTTTGGCGTTGGCAGCCATCGTGGCGCGCACCTTCTCCTCGGTGACGAACATACGGCTGATGTAGGTCTGCGCGATGGTGATCAACAGAGCGATGAAGTAGTAGTAACTCAGACCCGAAGCATAGTTGTTGAACCAGAACAGGAACATCAACGGCATCAGGTAGAGCATCAGTTTCATGCCGGGCATCGACTGGCTCTGTGCCTGTGACTTCGAGGTGATGTAGTTATAGGCAATGTTGGTGATCGTCATCAACAGGCAGAACAGGCTGATGTGGTTGCCGAATGTGCTGGAGATGAACGGGATGTGCTGGCTCCACTCGATGATCTTGTCGGGAGCGCTCAAGTCTTTGGCCCACAAGAAGGACTGACCGCGCAACTCGATGCACGAGGGGAAGAACGTGAACATCGCAATCAGGATGGGCATCTGCAGCAGCATGGGCAGACAGCCGCCAAAGGGGCTCGCTCCCGCTTGCTTGTACAGTTCCATCGTCTTCTGCTGTTTCTTCAGGGCATCTTCCTGGTTGGGATAGCGCTCGTTGATGGCAGCGATGTCGGGAGCCAGGATACGCATCTTGGCCTGCGAGACATAGCTCTTGTAGGTCAAGGGCCACAGCACCATCTTGATGAGGATGGTGAGCACCAGGATGATGATACCATAGTTGCTGATGAACTTGCCCAGCCAGTCGAACACGGGAATGATCACGCCGGCGTTGATCCAGCGGAACA
>CACZVR010000051.1 GCA_902784675.1 uncultured Bacteroidales bacterium
GGATAACCCTCAATCTTCGGTGTTGTTGTCAGTATCATATTTGTTTTCAATTAAATGAGTTTAACACATACTCTTGTATCTGCAAAAAATATGCCAACCGATAAAAACAGCTTAAAGATGTAATTTTGAACTCTCGTTCACGTTTAAATAATAAAGTGATAACCCTATAAAAAACGACGATAATGGAAAATGTTAGATTGAACATGGATGAACTTGGGCACTACAGCAAGGAAGAGTTGCTGCAACGCATGAAGGCCCGATATGCCCATCATGCCAAGACTTGCCGCGTTCATGCTGTGGTGTGGCTGGCGTTTTTGCTCTTGTTGGTGGTCTTGTATTTCACGAAGCATTTAACCGATTGGGAACTGAT
Organism: uncultured Bacteroidales bacterium; assembly: GCA_902784675.1. Taxonomy (GTDB): domain Bacteria; phylum Bacteroidota; class Bacteroidia; order Bacteroidales; family Muribaculaceae; genus Sodaliphilus. The sequence continues at coordinate 371 of CACZVR010000051.1, forward strand.
GTTCGTCCCGTTGCTGGTCGCTGGCTCGAATGTGTCTGACATGTTGTGGTTTGGCAAGATGAGCCGGTGCGATGACGCCAAGACGCTGGTGGACCTGTATGACAAGGGCTACAAGTGGGGAAAGGTGGCTGCAGTCGTTGCTCTTGTTATTGTTGCTTTTTTCATGTATGAGCTCATCACCAACACCATTATCGAGAATATGGGTGTGATCATGTTTGTGACAATGATTGTGTTGTTGTCGGCCTTTGCGTTTTTCATGGTCAACTTTGTCTTTTTCAAGCACAGCATCATCAAGAATAAAGCCATTGAGCGCCTGCGAGAGCTCTCAAAGTAAAAAATCGCTAGAAAAATTTCATCTGTCGTGTAGTTTTTTTGCATCGGTGTGCGTCTAAAGAGTAGAAACGATAAAAAACGACAGATTATGGAGCAGAATGAATTGGAGAAGACGCGCAACAGCATTAATGTCAAAGCTGCTAAAATACGCGAGGACGATCTTGCGAATGGAGCATGGCTTTTCGGTGTGCTATTCCTGATTTTTGAAGCTTTGAACTATTTTTTTGATTGGTTCCCGCATCATTTGGCGATCTGTGTGACATTTGTGGTATATGCTGCGCTGATTGCTGTATCGCATGCCATCAACAACGTTTTATTGAATAAAATGACCAGTGCCGTCGGCGTTCATCAGCATTATCAAGCCGCGAAACGTTTCATTCGATGGAATCAGTTGACACACATTTTGAGCTTTGCTATGGCTTTCCTGTTTGTCAATGCTGTCTTTGATGGTTTTGAATGGCCGCACAGTATTGTGCCACCCCTTGCTATCATTGCCGTGGAACTGCTGATATTGCTCTTCAAGCATGATGCGTTCATTGATAGTGATTTCTATGATGAAGTGGAGGAACTGAAGGAGGAAATTTAGCAGTATTTGCAACTTTTTGATAGACTTGTGCGTCTATAGCATAGGAAACGATAACAACTAAACCCAGAAATAGATATGAAACTTGTATTTGTAAAAAGATTGTTTTGTACCGCTTTGGTCACCCTGATGAGTCTTATCACGGTGGCTCAAGACTTTAGCGGCAAGTGGACAGGCAATATCGAGGTGCCGGCCTATTCCCTCAAAATCGGTGTGGTGCTCCACATCGAGCAGAATGATGAAGGCATTACCGCATCAATCGATGTCCCCGAACAGGGCGCTTACGGCTTGAAGGCCCAGGCTAAGGTCAAGGATGAAAAGTTGAATCTGACATTCCCCGACATGGGCGCTTCCTATGAGGCAACGTTGAGTGGCGACATGCTTGAGGGCACTTACAGCCAGATGGGCATGTCGATTCCCCTGAAGCTGACGCGCGAGGTCGCTGCCGCTCCCAACGACGATGACGATTGGGTCAACGACTCGCTGTTGAGTGTGTTTGACAACATCCAGTTAAAGGATGTGACCGTCACTGCCCAGCGCCAGCTCATCAAGCAGGAAGTGGACCGCATCGGCTACAGCGTGGCCGATGATGCCGACAGCAAGACCAACAACGTGTTGACGATGCTGCGCAAGGTGCCCATGGTCAGCGTGGATGCCAGTGACGAAATTCGCGTCAACGGTCAGACGAATTTCAAAATATTCCGCAACGGTCACCCCGATCCCTCGTTGTCGCGCAATGCCAAGGACATTCTCAAGGCGATGCCTGCCAGCAGCGTGAAGCGCATCGAGGTGATTACCGAGCCAGGCGCCAAATATGACGCTGAAGGCACGACATTGATCCTGAACATCGTGATGCAGGATAACTCGACGCTCAAGGGCGTGTCGGGCATGGCATCGGCCAGGGCTAACCAGAGGGGCGCTTTTGGCGGCTCGTTGAACCTGACTACCCAGCTCGACAAGGTGGTGCTGTCGGTGGATTACGGCATCCAATATGACGGCAACAATGGCCAAAGGACCAAATCCACATCCTATAACCGTTACACTCAAGGCGGTAGCGAATTGTTGAGCGACGGCATCTTTGACGTGGACAAGATGACAGTGCATTTTGGTGACGTGAGTGCCAGCTGGGAACCCGATAGTTTGAACCTTGTCTCCTTGTCGCTGGACGGATTTGCCTACAATTACGGCACTAACGGGAACACCAACACCCTCATGCGCACTGCAGCCGGGGATCCCATCTACAGCTACGGCATGAACAACAAGAGCAGCGCCGACAGCTATAGCTTTGACAGTCGCATTGACTATCAGCACCGCACCCGCCTCAACGGTGAGACCGTCACATTGAGCTACATGCTCACGGCTTGGCACAACAAGAATAAGGACAACTCACGATATACCGACATCTTCAATCTGCCGGTACTCTACAGTGGCATCGACCAGGACGGCAAGGAGGACTTCAACGAGCACACCTTCCAGCTCGACTGGACGCGTCCGCTGGCCGAGAAGCACACCATCGAGACGGGTGCCAAGTATATCTACCGCTTGAACCGCAGCCACAACATTCAGGACTACATTGGTATCGATGATGATCTGGACATGCGTTACAAGCATGTGACCCAGGTGGGCGCCGCCTACTTGAGCTACTCCTTCCACAGCGGAAATTGGGATGCCCGTGCAGGATTGCGTTATGAGCACAGTTTCTTGCGTGCCACCTATCCCGGCGGAGAGCAGCAGGCCTATGAGGCTCATCTCAATGACTTTGTGCCCAGTGCCAGCCTACGCTACAAGTTCGACTGGTCGAATAGCCTCAAGTTCTCCTATGCTGCGAGCATCAATCGTCCAGGTATCAGTTACCTGAACCCTGCAGTGAGAGAAACTCCCACAAGCCGAACCTTTGGTAACACCGACCTGGGTAGTGTTCACTACCACTCGATGAGTCTGACCTTTATGCATGTGGGACCGAAGTTGACTTTCAACGTCACGCCACAGTTCATGCTCAGTAACAACGGCATCGGTGCTGTGAAGTGGACAGATGGGTTGGTTCAGGTTTCGACCTATGCCAACACGCTCAAGACCTACTCGACGACGCTGTCGGCCTTTGTGCAGTGGATGATGACCAAGAAGACCAACATCATGCTCAACGGCTCCATCGGCTACAACTATTGCAAGAGCAATGAGTTGAATCTCAAGAACGATCGCGTGAGCGGCAACTTCTTTGCTAATGTGACACAGTTCCTGCCCTGGAAACTGCAACTGTCAGGCTTCGCCGGCATGTGGGGCGGTGGCATCACCGATTTGTACGGACGCATGGGTACAATCTTCTTCCATGGCTTCAGCCTGCAGCGCTCGTTCCTCAAGGAAGATCGCCTGACAGTTCAATTACAGGCTGTCGTGCCCTTCAGTGGCAAGTACATGGGCGTGAAGAATTATATCACCCAAGGTGACGTGACCGGTTGGACCCACTACGAGCAGATGGCGCGCCAGTTCGGTGTCTCTGTGAGCTACCGTTTCGGCTCGCTCACCACACGTGTCAAGAAAGCCGACAAGACCATCGAGAACGATGACCTCATCGGCAGCGGCAAGCAGTCAGGCGGCTCAAGTAGCGGCACTCCCACTGGCGGTATGGGTGGCGGCAATTGATGCCGTTTCAAATGAAACATGATGCATGGCCTCGGAGAGCTCTCACCGAGGCCGTGTTTTTTGAAATATTGGGCAAACCATGTGTTGGAATTACTGTCTTTTTTCTAATTTTGCACCCAGAATTAATGATGAAAGATTTAGTGAAATGAAGGCTTTTTTCAGAATCATGCTGTTGTCGGTTGCCGCGCTGGTGGCACTGGCTGGATGCGAGAGCGACCACAATATTGTCGAGACCGACTGGACGACGCTCGAGACTGTCGAGTTGCAGGATCGTTACAATAAATATATGGACGGGGATTGGGTGTACCAGTATGATGACACCGTTCATTACATTGAGATGAACTATTCTTTCTCGACCAAGGACAGCACATTTTCGGGCTACTATAACGAGCTGATAAACATAGCCCCAAAGCAAACCGATGAACCCGACTGGCAGTTGCTGTGGCAAGGATCGTTCACGGGCAAATGGGTGTTGTTGCACAGCGTGGACCTGGATCAGGATTACATCTACATGAGCGACATGGATTTCAAGAATGTGCACGGTGTGCTGGCAAAGTATGATGTGCTGGGTGGCCGCGTTTTGTTCTATGGCGTGACTAAACACACCCTTAAGGTAACGACGCCGCTCACGTTCAAGCTCATCGAGATGCACCACCCCGACTAATTGAGTTGGGAGTTATAAATGAGGAGTCAGGATTTTTACATTTCACATTCCTGACTCCTCATTTCTCATTTCTCATTTCTCTTCCTCATTCCTGACTTCTAACTCCTAACTAATTAGTGTGGCATGAAGCGTGATGGGTCTTCTTTGTCCTCGTCAGTCGGTTCGACGGGTTTGTCTTCAACTGCGGGTGGGGTGGGGATGTCTACTTTTTTCCCTTTGTGAGGCTTGTGCAGATTGCTTTCCAGACGGTTGAACTCCTCACGCACATGGCGTCGGCCACCCTCAAAGGTGTCGTCAACGGCTTTCTCGATGGTGGCGTTGAATTTGAACGGCAACAACGAGATGATGGCCGAGATGAGCGACAAGAATGTGAGCACGCGTGACAGCTGGAAACCGATTCCCATGCCAGTGATGGTGAATCCCTCGCCCAAATCATTCTCGGGGGTTACCTCGGGGGCATGCTGCAGGCTGACATTGTGGATTGTGCCGGTTGTGGCATTGAAGAACCACAGCCACAACAAGATGCAAGCGATGGCACCAAGTACCCACCAACGACGTTTGAGGCAGTTGAGCGCGACAGCGCCAAAACAAGCGATGAAAGGAACCAGTGCCAGTGCGACCTTGCCGATGGACTGGAATTGTGATATGGTGCCTGCGGTGAACCCAAGACCTGTTACCTTGCCCATCAATGAGATTTCATAGAAGGACAGGAACAGATAGCAGATGAGTGCCAGCACAAGCAGTATATTGGTGATTGGTCTCATGAAAATCAGTAGTTAATGGCGGTTGCGCCAACCGCAAAAGTTTGCGAATTTACAAATAATAAGAGAAACACCGTGCAGATGAAACCTTTTTTTTTACTTTTTCACGTTTATTAGCCGCCTGTGAAACGGGTGCTGAGAGGTTGCTAATATTTTCAAATTCAGATAGATTGTAGAAAAGATTTGCCAAAAAAACTTGTGCGTGTGAGAAAAAATGCCGTATTTTGCATAAAAATTATTTAGACCATTAGCCAACTTTGATTATTCCTTAGGGCTAAATTATTGTGAATCACTTGGTTATAGAATTTGTAACAACATCTAACTTGTCTGACCTCTAGAAAGGGTTAGGCCTTAATTACTATGTTGATATGAGAAAATTTTTATTGCTTCTTGTTTTGGGATTGTTCTGCACTATCGCACAAGCTGTCCCTGCTGACAATGCGCCCGGTAAGGTTCGCCAACCCGATGGGACAACGCTCACAGTGTGCTTGCACGGTGATGAATTTTTTAACTACCTGACCACCATTGACGGTTACACCGTGGTTCAGAACAAGGCCGGTTATTACACCTATGCCCGCCTTGACGGCGACCGTCTGGTTGCCAGCGATCACATTGCCCGTGATCAGCGCAGTGCATCCGACAATGCCTATCTCGCAGGTGTGCCCAAGGGCTTGGTCAGCAATGCCATGGTGAAGCGCGGTACCAGGTTGCTTAACAATCGAAACAACGTGCTGCGTGGTATTGGAGCTGGTGGCCATATGGACTACAGCAAGTTCCGCGGCTTGATTATCCTGATTAATTACACCGACAAGTGGTTCCCGATGAGTGACCCCAACGCTTTCTATAATGACATGGTCAATACTCATGATTTCACGGGTTACAAGTTGCCTTCGGGCACTAACGTGCCCATGACGGGTAGCGTGCGTGACTACTACTTTGACAACTCCTTCCAGCAGTTTGACCCCGCCTTTGACATTCTTGGTCCTGTGGATGTGGACTATAACTGCACCTATCCCCATCAGATGCTCAACTGCGACAGCGTCTTTTTTGCTGCGCTCGAAGCTCTTGATGGTCAGGTGGACTTCTCCCAGTATGATACGGATGAGGACGGCACCGTTGACATGGTGTTCTTCCTGGTAGCCGGTTGGGGTTCGGATTATAGCGATAACAACAGGGATTACCTGTGGCCTCACATGAATAGCTTTACTGAATCCCCTGTGCTTGACGGTGTGAACTTCAGCCTGTATGCTTGCTCAACCGGTATGACTGGCGCTGAGCCCGAGTGGGGCAGCGGCTGGAGCAGCATCGCAGGTATCGGCACTTTCTGTCACGAGTTTAGCCATTGCTTGGGGCTGCCCGACTTGTATGACACTGACTACAATGGTAGCGGCGGCACAAGCAAGCACCCGATGTTGTGGTCTCTCATGGCCAGCGGTTTCAAGAACAACAATGGTCGCAACCCGGTTGGTTACAGCTTGTATGAGCGCTATGCGTTGGGATTTGCCCAACCCACACTCATCGCTGGCGAGGACAGCGTGACGCTGCAGGCTCTTGATGTGTATAATCAAGGCTTGCGCCTGAACACCGCAAATGCCGACGAGTACTTCCTTATCGAGAACCGTCAGGCCGGCAAATGGGATAAGAACCTGCCCTATCACGGCATGTTGATTTTCCGCGTCGACTCGACCAATGTTGATGTGTGGGAGAACAATAAAATCAACTGTGATCCAAACCATATGTACTATCAGTTGCTCAGAGCCAATTTCAACGGTATGAGCGACAGTCCCCGCGATCCGTTCCCTGGCACCAGCAATGTGACCAGTATCACTAGCGCCACTGACCCCAGCCTGCGCACTTGGGACGGCAAGATGAACCAATACTGTTTCACCGACATCGCCGAGGATGCTGATGGCATTATCACCTTTGTCGTGGCTAAAGATCATTCCAAGAGTTCCATCGAGGACTTTGAAAAAATGCCTCTGGGTGCCAGCTTGAGTGAGCAGGGCGTTGAGGGTGTGTATGCTCACTGGAATTTCGCAGGATGTGCTGTAGTGGATACCGCTCAGGTGGTTGAAGGCCATGTTGTTGCTATCAAGAACGGTGCAACTTTGACAACGGCCGATAATTTGAACAAGATTCCTCGTGTTGTGAATTATACAGTTTACAATCCCACCGACGAGAGTGCCATCTTCACGATGTATTATTCCAAGAACGCAGGCGCCAAGTGGTTTGAGGCAGACTATCCCAACTCACTTTTGGTACCGGCGGGTTCGATGGCCAAGATAACCGTGCCCACATTGCCCACCGATGTTCCCTTGATGATTCAAATCAAGCAGACGCAAGGCAGCAGCGATGATTATTGCTATCTTGACAATATCATCGTGTACTACGAGAACACCTGGGAACCCGAGTTCATTCCTGGCGACGTGGACGGCAACGGTCAGATTGAGATGGATGACCTCACCAAGCTCATCAATTATCTGTTGACCAGCGACCTCACGGGCATTGATCCCCTGGGAGCCAATGTCAATGGCGTTGGCGAAATTGACATGGATGATCTCACTGCCTTGGTCAACAAGCTGTTGACCGAATGAGGCAAAGACGTTTTATGAATCAAATATCATCATCAATTAATAATAGTTTTATAAATTTTTAGTTATGAAGAAAATCGTTTTACTTTTTGCGTTGTTTGCGCTCATGTCGCAGACCGTAGATGCCAAGGTCATTACCGTTGACCAGGCAAAGGCCGTTGCTCAGCAGCAGATGGCAAAGACTACCAGGTTGAATGCTTCAAATGTCAAGATGACCTTGAGTTATGCAGGCATGAGCATTAAGGGTTCGGCTGACTATTATGTGTTCAACCGTGACGGCGGTCAGGGTTACGTGATCGTTTCAGGTGATGACATGACCGATCCCGTTTTGGCTTACTGCGACCGTGGCTCGTTTGACATCAATCAGGCTCCCCAGCCCGTGAAGGACATGCTTTATCTGTATCAGAAGAGCCTGAATGTGATGCGTCAGCGCCCTCAGGAGGCCCAGCAGACTCCCTCGTTGAGGATGAACCCCAATGGCGTGGCTCCCATGTTCTTGAACGAGTATGGTGAGGGTATCCACTGGCATCAGTTTGAGCCCTACAACGAATATTTCCCCAGGTATAATGGCGAGCATTGCTATGCTGGTTGCGTGCCCATCGCTGTCGCTCACGTCATGAGGGGCCTGCGTTACCCGTCTTACGGTAACGGCTCGAACACCTTCCACTACATGCTGGGTAACGAAGAGAAAACCGCTACGGCCAACTTCAACCACACCTACAAATATAGCAACATGAAGAATGGCTATCAGGGTTATACCAGCGGCTGGCAGGATGTTGCACAGTTGGTTTTTGATGTTGCTGTTGCCCTCCAAGCCAGATTCTCGACCAGCAGCACCAATGTAAGCTATGATCAGATCATCAAGGCTATGGTTGCTTACTTCAACTATAACCCCAACATGCAGTTCTTGGAGAAGGCTAAATATGAGAATCAGACCTGGCGTGAGATGGTTTACACCGAGCTCGATGAGGGTCGCCCCGTCCTCTACTTTGGTTACAGGACTGTTTTGAACGACGGTACCACGAATGCTCACGTTGGTCACGCCTTCGTGATGGACGGTTATGATTCAGAGGGCCGCGTTCGCATCATCTGGGGCTTCCAGCCCGAAGAATACAACAGCTGGTTCAGCTTCGACCTGTTGTCACCGCGCATCTACGGTGACACTCCCTATGAGCACAGTGACTATGATGAGGGCTTCAACGCCGACCAGTATGCCATCATGGGCATCCGTCCCGCCGAAGAAGGTGAGAACGGTGGTGTTGTAGTAACCGGTACTACCTATTTCGAAGAGATCATGCCTGCCAACGACGTGCGTGGCTCGTTCGAGGTTAAGGCTCTGAGTGGTCCCTGGCAGGGCACCATCCGCTGGGCTCTCGCAAGCAAGGGCAACGATGGCAAGTATGTTGTAGCTACTGCTGCTAAGACCGCTCAAGTGGATCTGCAGGAGAATGAGACCGCCACTATCGACATCAGCGGTTCTTATTACCTGACCGAGGGTACCAAGTATTATGTTGTTGTTTGGTCGCCTTACTTCCCCAACAACTATGATTGGAACTGGTTCTTTAACGATCCCGTGCCCTTCACCGTTGGTGACTGGGTAAATCCTCCCGTTGACATTCAGCCTGGTGACGTTGACGGCAACGGTGCCATCGAGATGGATGACCTGACCAAGCTCATCAACTATCTGCTGACCGGTGACATGACCGGTATCGATGCTGTCGGTGCTAATGTAAATGAAACTGGCGAGATCGACATGGATGACCTCACTGCTTTGGTGAATATTCTGTTGACGATGTAATTATCGACTCTTAGCAGAGAATTGATAACGCATGACTGTGTCGAGGGCTACACCCTCGGCACAGTTTTTTGATGACCCATTTGAAACGGGCTGCTCGTGATGGCCATGCCATCACGCTATAGAGCAAAGGCTGGTTGGGAGAATGGAGACCGTCAGGCGGGGGCTGTTGTGAGCACCTGTTCGCAGAACTGCGGATCCTGGCTCAAACGCTCCAGCGCTTTTTGTGATGCGTTTTGGTGGGACTCTTTCTTGCTGTAGCCCACGCCATCGCTGGCATAGATTCCGCCCAAGAGAATAGCGGTGCGGAAGACGGGGTTCTTGTCAGCATCGGTGTAGGCGTCAATGAGTTCAAAGTCGATGGTGACGCGATACTTCTGGGTCCACTCGATGAGTCGTGACTTGAAGTTCTGGTCGGTCTTCACCAGGTCGTTGAGGTCGAAATGGCGCTTGATGATGCGTTCGATGATGAATTTGCGGCAGTGTTCGAAGCCTTGGTCCAGATAGATGGCGCCCACTAGCGCCTCCATGGCGTTGCCGCTGATGTAGCTGTTGTGTGAAGAGGCGTGCATCATGGCCTGCACGTGTGTGTTGATGTGCAGCGAGTTGCCGATGCGGTTGAGGCTCTCGCGTTGCACAATCTTGGCTCTTGTCGAGGTGAGAAACCCCTCGTGCTTGTCGGGGAAGGTGTGGTAGAGGAAGTCGGCGACCACGTTGTCGAGCACGGCGTCGCCCAGGAATTCCAGTCGCTCGTTGTTGGCCCACCGTCCGTTGTCCAGTTTTACCGGTTTGGAGCGGTGAATCATTGCCAGCTGATACAACTTGATGTTGCGGGGGTAATAGCCGGTGATGCGGTGTATGAAAACATAAAGCTCCTTATCCTTGACGAAAAGGAGCTTTATGAGTGATATGGCGTTGCTGAGAGGCATCGTGTCGCCTTAGGCCAGTTGTTTATTTCTGGTATTTCTTGACAATGATGCTCGCGTTGTGTCCGCCGAATCCAAACGTGTTGGAAAGTGCAATGTTAACTGTTCGTTTCTGTGCCTTGTTGAAGGTGAAGTTCATCTTGTAGTCGATGTTCTCATCCTCATCGCCATCGGCATGGTTGATGGTGGGGGGCACAATGTCGTCGCGGCAAGCCAGCAGGCAGAAGACGGCCTCCATGGCACCCGTGGCGCCCAGCATGTGACCGGTCATCGACTTGGTGCTGCTCACGTTGAGTTTGTAGGCATGCTCGCCGAAGACGTCCTTCACAGCCTGAGCCTCACTGAGGTCACCCACAGGGGTGGAGGTGCCGTGTGCGTTGACATAGTCAATATCCTCGGGCTTGATACCGGCATCCTCAATAGCGCGCTGCATCACGAGCTTTGCACCCAATCCCTCGGGATGGCTGGCGGTGATGTGATAGGCGTCGGCGCTCATGCCGCCACCGATGACCTCACCATAGATTTTAGCACCGCGTGCCAGTGCATGCTCGAGTTCCTCGAATACGAGGCACACGCCGCCCTCGCCCATGACAAAACCGTCGCGCGAAGCGCTGAAGGGCCTGGAAGCGCCCTCGGGGTCGTCATTGCGCAATGAGATGGCCTTCATAGCATTGAAGCCACCCACGCCAGCGGGGAACAAAGGTGCCTCGCTGCCACCGGTGACGATGGCCTTGGCCTTACCCAAGCGCACATAGTTGAACGCGTCAATCAGTGCGTTGGTCGAGGTGGCACAAGCCGAAACGACACCGAAGTTGGGGCCTCGGAAACCGTATTTGATCGAGATCTGTCCTGCAGCAATGTCGGCAATCATCGTCGGGATGAAGAACGGGCTGTACATGGGACCGCGTTCAGGATTCCGCGCATAGTCGCCTGACTGCTCCTCAAAGGTGTGAAGTCCGCCAATTCCTGACGCGAAAATCACGCCGACCTCGTCGCGGTCGATGCCCTCGTCAAGAAGACGGGCATCCTCAACAGCCTGCTTGGCGCATGCAAGAGCATACTGCGTGTACAGGTCGTTGCGCTTGAAGTCCTTGACCTCGCGGCGATCGTTGGGGTCGTTCACAAAATTGAGTGGATCAAAGCCCTTGACCTCGCATGCAAAATGGGTCTTGAACAGTGTGGTGTCAAAATGAGTAATAGGTCCTGCGCCGCTCACACCTTTCAGGGCGTTGTTCCATGTGGTTTCAACGTCCATACCGATGGGAGTGATGGCACCCAGACCTGTTACCACTACTCTCTTTAATTCCATGTGGTAGTAGGAAATTTGCTAAAAAGGTGGATGCCATGAGCAACACCCCGTCACGAGGCTGAATCATGGTATCCACCCGTAAGCGTTTTTTTATTCGGCAGCCTTAGCTTCTTCGATGAACTTGATGGCGTCGCCTACGTTTTGGATGGTCTCAGATTTGTCATCGGGGATCTTGATGTCGAACTGCTTCTCAAATTCCATGATCAGCTCGACGGTATCAAGACTATCAGCTCCCAGGTCCTGGCTGAAAGTAGCCTCGGGAGTTACCTCAGACTCGCTAACACCTAACTTGTCAACGATAATTTGTTTTACTCTTTCTTCAATTTCTGACATAGTCGTACGTATTAAAATGTTTTATAAAAATTGTTTGTTCAAAAATATAAACTTGGCTGAGTTTCAGCCACTCACGCAAGCAAGATGGCTTTCATTTAGCTCAATGCTCAAGTTTTGAGACTGCAAAGGAAATACAAATTCTTCAAATAATAAAGAAAAATTTACTTAATTTGCGCCCCGTTAGGGGATTTTTAGACTTTATTGTGGTGAAACACAGTGTTTTTAATAAAATTTTCAAAGTTTTTACCTGAAACGTCTGTTAAAAACTGTAATAAAATTCGTGTTTGCCCCATTGTGCCTTTTCCTGAAGTGGCCATCCCAGCGCAAAAATCACCCATTGGACTGACCAGTTCCGTCAAGGTTTAATCCACCCAAATTTTTTTTCACAATACGCCATCACAATAGCGATGTCACCACAATAGACACTGGATCTCGACCACGCTCACCTAACGCCTATTCAAATCAAAGACCAGGCCTTCGTTGGCGAGAAGGGTATTGGGAAAGACGGTGCGGGCTTCGTTGAGCAGTGGGGTCTCGTCAAGATACCGTTTGGAAAAGTGACCCAGGATGAGGCGCTTGGCGCCGGCCTCGCGGGCAACAGTGGCAGCCTCGAGCGAGGTGCTGTGATAGCGCTTGTGGGCCTTGATGCGCAGGCTGTCGTCGTAGGTGGCCTCATGGTAAAGCCAGTCCACGCCAGCAACGCTCTTGATGACGCGACGCGAGAACTTGGTGTCGCTGCAGTAGGCATAAGAGATGACAGGATCGGCTGGCTCGGTGAGTTCCTCGTTAGGGACGACAATCCCCTCGGGTGTCACCCAGTCTTCGCCTTGGCGCAGCGCATTCATGGCATAGTGGGGCACATCCAGTTCTTTCACCTTCTCGCCGATGATGTGCCGCAGTTTGGGTTTCTCCTGGAAAAGGAAGCCCACGGCAGGAATGCGGTGAACAAGCGGGAAGGTGGTTACTGTGACCGCGTCATCTTCCCAAATGACGCGTTTGTGGGTGTCGATGACGTTGAAGCGCACTTCGAACGGGCGCTCACGGCAAAAGTAGTCCAACCACTGCGAGAACAGCTCCACGCCGTCCTTGAAGGTGTGGATCGTGAGTGAGTTGGTGCGATTGAGCAACGCCATCGTCGAGACCAAGCCCGGCAGCCCGAAGCAGTGGTCGCCGTGCAGATGGCTGATAAAGATGTGGTTGAGGCGCATGGGCTTTAGTCTCATGCGACGCATGGCCAGCTGGGCACCCTCGCCGCAGTCGATCATCATCAGGTTGTCGCGCACGTTGAGCACTTGGCACGACGGTTGATGGCGCGGCGTCATCGTCGCGCTCCCGCATCCCAGTATATTCAATTCCAGTCGTGTCATGATTTAGAGTTCAGCATTACTGCATCTGTGGCAATACCTGTAGCCGTGTTATTGCGGTTCGATGTCCTGTGTGCTTTCTCTCGCATGCTGGGCTTGCTCACTTGTAATAGCACCGTTTTTCTCATAGATGTCGATGACCCTCATGTAGTATTCCTTTGCCTTTGCGATGTCGCCAAGTTTGGTATATATTTGAGCGATGTCATTCAGGAGGTTGGCTGTCTGATTACTGTCGGGGCCATAGTGATGCTCACTGCCGGTCAAGGCCTGTTGGCCATACTCCATTGCCTGGTCATAGTTTCCCATCTCGTTGTAGAGACGGCTGATGTATATGAGTGTCTGGAGTGTGTTGGGATGATTTGGACCGAACATGTGTTGGTAGACTTCCAACGCCTTTTGGAAATAGACCAGTGCGCTGTCGTTCTCGGAGATTTCGTGATATAGCGAACCGATGTTCAAGTAAGAGAGCGCAGTGGCGGCATGATTGGGCCCCAGCAGACGTTCTCTCATCTCCAGCGCTTTCTTGTGATATTCCATGGCTTTATCAAATTTCCTCATCTCAGCGTAAATCACGCCAAGGTTATTGTAGGATTGAGAAAAGTACTGATCATCCTTGTTGGCGATGGTGCGCTCTCGAATTTCCAGCCCTTTCATGGTGTACACGAGTGCTTTCTCCGGTTCACCCTTTTGGATATAGATTCTGCCGATGTGCGTGTAAACCAGGGCAGCGCCTGGATTTTCGGTACCGATGGTCTGCTCATATATACCGATGGCTTTGTCGTGCCACTCCAGCGATTGGTCTGCGTTACCAAGGTGGTCATAGGTGAGCGCTATCCATTCGGTGATTTCACCAGTTTTCTCGCTCACTTCGCCATATTCTTTCTGGGCACAGGCCAGCGCTTGTTGGTAATAATCCAAGGCCTTGCCGTAGTCAGCCAAATAATTGTCGATGAACCAGGCGACATCTTTCAGGAGATCCGCATTATAATAGATGCGCACGATGCGTTCCAGGTAGTAGGCGGCCGAGTCGTTGCGATAGTTGGCGGCATGGATGGTGTGCTTGTTGTAGTAGTCCTGTATCAGGTCTTGTGCCTCGATCTCAATGTCTTTCTCTAGTTGTTGCGAGAGTTTGTCG
>CACZVR010000052.1 GCA_902784675.1 uncultured Bacteroidales bacterium
CGGGCATCGCCACCATCCAGTGCCAATATGCTCCGCAGCTGAGCGCCCACAGCGCCGGCAAAATGATCACCGTCATCGAGAAATGACCTGACGACACCCGTTTCATCAACACTAAAAACGCGCATCTCAAGGTGCGCGTTTTTCTATATGCCCCAAAGAATCCATTTGGACTGCAAATTTTGGAATTTGTATTTTTATTTTATTGACGCACAATGCATTATAAATCATACTTGTAATTTTTTATAAAATTTGAAATCCAAAAATCCATCAATTTTACAAATACTTTTCACTGATTTTCATAATGTCATGGGAGCGAAAATCGTAATTTTGCATCGTGAAAATGCGAGAAGCACATTTTCTCATGATAATAACGATTTCTGCATTTCACTGACGTGAATGCATATATAAGCCTAAAGACAAGTAATAAAACTTATTTGATGGTAGTTAATGTTGATTAAATGATTATTAAGACGACCTTAATGCTGATCTAATCCGACCTATTATTTAAAACGCAAGTAATTAAACTGAGACTTAACGGCGTCTGCGCGAGCAGCCGCCGTTTTCGTTCTCCCGTGAGTGAGCATGCCCACTTAAAAGATATCAGAAAGAACAAATGATTTTTTCATTTTTCCATAAAAAAACGATAAAAAAACTTATCTTTGCGGTCAGATTATCAAACCAAAATACAGTATCACTATGGCAACAATTAAGACAATAGGCGTGTTGACCTCGGGCGGCGATGCCCCTGGAATGAATGCAGCTATCCGTGCAGTGACCCGCTCGGCGATTTTCAACGGATTCAAGGTGAAAGGCATCTACCGTGGCTATAAAGGTCTGGTGGATGATGAAATCGTGGACTTGAAGACCCAGAGCGTTTCGGGTATCATGCACCACGGTGGCACCATCCTGAAAACGGCACGTTGCAAAGAATTCATGACGGTTGAGGGGCGCAAGCAGGCCTACAAGAACATCAAGAAACATGGCATCGATGCGCTGGTTGTCATTGGTGGCGACGGCTCATTGAGTGGAGCACGCCAGTTCGCTAGCGAGTTTGACTTTCCCATTGTGGGTGTTCCAGGCACCATCGACAACGACTTGAACGGCACAGACCACACCATCGGCTATGACACAGCATTGAACACGATCATGTGGTGCGTGGACCGCATCCGCGACACAGCATCAAGCCACGAACGCCTGTTCATTATCGAGGTGATGGGTCGAGAGTCGGGATTCCTCGCCTTGAACGGTGCCGTCGCCAGTGGAGCCGAGGCAGCCATCATCCCCGAGATGACAGCCGAAGTGGATCAATTGTCAGAACTGATTCAGAGCGGATTCCGCAAGAACAAAAACTCATCTATCGTTCTCGTCGCCGAGAGCCCCGCCACGGGCGGTGCCATGGGCGTTGCCGAGAGGGTGAGAAAAGAGTTCCCGCAGTATAACGTGCGCGTGACCATCCTGGGTCATCTGCAACGCGGCGGAAGTCCCACGGCTATGGATCGAATCCTGGCCTCACGCATGGGTGCTGCAGCTATTGATGCGTTGCTTGAAGGTCAGCGCAACATCATGATTGGCGACGACGATGAGAAAATCATCTACACTCCGTTCTCTAAAGCCATCCACCACGGCAAGGAAATTGACCGAGGCCTGCTGGAAATCCTGCGCCGCCTCTCCATTTAATGACATGGTATCAGTATTAAAAAATGAGGAATGGTGTTTAACGCACTATTCCTCATTTTTAATGATTTCCTATCCTTTATTTATACTTGGGCGAGGGACCGTACTTGTTTTCGTTCCAATGGCTGTCGAACAAAGTAAAGACAAGGAGGATAATGCCAAGCACTATGGCCGCAAGCGAGCAAACAAACATCAATGTCGCGGCCAGCGGTGCGGCCTGAACGGCATCGGCCATCATCTGGGCTTGGGCAAAACCGTCGGTCACTTCCAGCATTTGTGATGCCAGGGGAGCAAGCACGACAACCAAAGCGCCAAGCATTACCACATAGAGTATTGCGAAGACCAGCACCCACCATCCGCTGCGGCCCGTGTCGTGGAGTCGACGGGTCATTGCCGCAAACTGGGGAATGAGGAACACCAGTGAGCACAAGAGGCCAATGTAGCTCAAAGCAGGGATTAACAGGCCGCCATAGTTGAAGATACTCGACACGACGAGCGCAAAGAGCATAAACCACCAAAACTCGCTGCGACGAGCACGACCTGTGAAGTCAGCGTACTTCTTGAAGCATGTCTTCACCGCGGTGACAGGGTCCATCATGGGCTGTGCGGTGACGCGTGGTTGATACTGCGACGCTGCAGGTTGCTGCGGCTGGTTAAACACAGGGGGCTGAGGTTGTTGATTCTGTTCCATATCTTTATCAGGTTTTTAAGTTTTTGTCATGCAATCTACAAAGGTATATATTTTAACCCAAACCGACAAAACGAACGGCTAATAAAGTGTCGCATTCCCTGGTTTCAAATAAAGAATGAGTGGCCAATTCAATGGTTCTTCTTGTAGCTGTGCACGGCCCAGCCACCCATCAGCAAGCCGATGCCCAACAAAGCAAGCAACTGATGCCAGATGCTTGAGATGCCCCCACCGCGAATGAAGACAGTGCGCACCGCCTCGATGAAGTAACTCATCGGATTAACATAGGTGGTGGCATAGGCCCATGCCGGCATCGATCGCGTGGGTGTGAACAGGCCCGAGAGCAACATCATCATCACGACAAAGAACCACATCACAAAGATGGCTTGCTGCATCGTGTCGCTGTAGTTGCTGATGATGAGCCCGAACGAGCTCCAGAACAGCGCCAGCAACATCGCCAGCAGGTACACGAGAGCCAATGGACCGGCGCTGGTGATGCCATACACAGCCCATGCCAGAAACAGGCACACGGTGATGACAAACACAGCGATAATCCAGTAAGGAATGAGTTTGGCCAAGATGAACGACCACTTGCTCACCGGAGTGACGTTGATTTGCTCGATGGTGCCCGCCTCTTTCTCGCCCACGATGTTGAGCGTGGGCAGGAAGCCCGTCATCAGCATCATCACGAGGGCAAACAGGGCAGGTATCATGAACAACTTGAAATTCAAGTGCTTGTTATAGAGGAACAAGGTGGAAAGACGCGATTGCATTGCGGTGACATCGGGATTCACATGAGCCGTGACAATCTGGTTCAGATAGGCACTGCCCATCGAGCCCTTAGTGCCGTTGACGGCATTGGCGGCGATGAGCACCTGCGGGAGCTGTCCCTTATTGATGTCGCGGCTGTAGTCTTGCGGAATCACCACGACAACGTCGGTCTTGGTTTTCTCAATCTCTTGCAAGGCAGCCTGATAAGTTGCTTTTTGCCCCATGAAAATGAAGTAGTTGCTTGCTTCGATGCTGTGTACCAGTCGCTGCGACAAAGTGGAACGGTCATTGTCCACCACAGCCACCTTGATGTTTTTCACCTCCATGTTCATGACCCACGGCATCACACACATGACCATGATGGGAAACACCACAATCAGGCGCGGCAGGAACGGGTTGCGGCGAATCTGGAGGAACTCCTTTTGTATGAGATATTTGAGTGTCATATCATTAGCCTTGTGGTCATTCGAGTCGTTTGTTGAACTTGGCAAGGGCGAGCGTCATGAGCACGGCAACCATCAGCACGAGAATAATGACCTCGCGGGCGACCTCCTTGATGCCCACGCCCATGATCATGAGTTTGCGCATCGCATCGATATAGTACCGCGGCGGGACGATGGCCGATACCCATTGCAACACCGTGGGCATCGACTCCACCGGGAAAATCATGCCGCTGAGCATGACGATGGGTAGCAGCAGCACCATCGCCGACAGCAACAAGGCCACCAATTGCGTTTGCGCCACATTGCTGATGAGCAAGCCCAACGAGAGCGCCAACAGGATGTAGATGAGTGACACGACGATAATCCAAAACAGCGACCCCACCAGCGGCACCCCCAAGACAAACCGCGCCATTAACAGGATGACAACCAGGATGCCAAAGGCGAGCACCAGATAAGGAATCGCCTTGGCAACAATGATCATCAGGGGCTTAACTGGCGAGACGAGCAATACCTCCATCGTGCCCTTCTCTTTCTCGCGAACAATCGAGATGGACGTCATCATCGCGCACACGAGCATCAGGAGCATGCCCATGATGGCGGGCACGAAGTTGTAGGCCGACTTCATCTGCGGGTTATAGAGCAGCTTGGTGTTGGTTGCGCCTCCATCCAGATTGGTAATGACTCCCGTGGCATAGTTGGTCCACTGCTGTGCCATGTTGGGATCGGCTCCGTCAACAATGAACTGCACACCGCTGCGCCTGGAGGCGAAATCGGGACCGAAGACAATGGCCATGTCGGCCTTTTGGTTGCGAATCACCTGCTCGGCCTCGCGAGGAGTGGCAACCGTCTTGATGATGGTGAAATACTCCGACACCGACAAACGGTCAACAGCCTGCTGCGTGAGGTGATCCATCGAACTTGTCACCACCACACACCGCACGTTGCGCACGTCGGTGGTGATGGCAAAGCCGAAAATCAGCATAAGCGCGAGCGGCATGCCAAACAGGATGAGCATCGTGCGCTTGTCGCGCAGGATGTGCTTCGCTTCCTTGATGACAAATGAGATAAACTGTTTCATTTCCTTCGCTGTTTTCTTGACGTCAGTCGCTGCTGCGCGTCGCTTGACGAGCCAGATGGGTGAACACATGGTTCATATCAGGCTGGTTAAACACTCGTTTCAACTCCTCAGGGGTGCCCATCGCCTTGATTTTGCCATCCACCATGATGGAAATGCGGTCACAGTACTCGGCCTCGTCCATATAGTGGGTAGTGACAAAGACGGTGATGCCACGACTCGCCGCATCATAGATGAGTTCCCAGAACTGGCGTCTTGTGGCGGGGTCAACCCCGCCTGTGGGTTCATCCAGGAAGACGATGCCTGGCTCATGAAAGATGGAGACCGAGAAGGCCAGCTTCTGCTTCCACCCCAAGGGCAAGGAAGCGACAAGCGTGTTCTTGTGGTCGGCGAACTGCAAGCGTTCCAACAACTCATCGGTTTTGCGCGCAATCACCTTGTCATCCATGCCATATATGCCAGCGAACAAACGAATGTTCTCGGCAACGGTCAGATCCTCATAGAGCGAGAACTTTTGACTCATGTATCCGATGTGTTTTTTGATCTGCTCATACTCGGTGCGGATGTCATAGCCCACCACGCGGCCTGTGCCGCTCGTGGGCTGGTTCAGCCCCGTGAGCATGTGCATGGCCGTGGTCTTGCCAGCTCCGTTGGCACCCAAGAACCCGAAGATTTCCCCTTTTTTCACAGTGAAACTGATGTCGTCAACGGCATGGAACGAGCCGAAAGCCTTTACCAGATGTTCCACCTCGATGACGTTCTCGTCTTTCACCTCGCTATGCTTGTCATGCGTCAAGCCTGGTGGATTGAAGATGTCGGCAAAGTCAGTGAGGATGTCATCCGGGGTGCCAATGCCTCGCACTCGTCCCTGGTCCAAGAAAGCGACACGCTCACAACAACGCACCTCGTCAAGGTAGGGTGTGGAGGCCATGATTGTGATGCCCTGCTCCTTGAGGGTAGCCAGCATCTCCCAAAATTCCTTGCGGCTCACAGGGTCAACGCCCGTCGTGGGCTCGTCAAGGAACAGGATGCTGGGCTGATGAATCAGTGCGCAGCTAAGCGCCAGTTTCTGCTTCATGCCACCCGACAAGGCCCCTGCCTTGCGGTCCTTGAAACGCTCAATTTGCGAATAGATGGCACGGACCGAGTCATAGCCATCTTCGACAGTCGTGCCGAACAATGTGGCGAAAAACCTCAAGTTCTCCTCAACGGTCAAATCCTGATAGAGCGAGAACTTGCCGGGCATATACCTCACACGCTTGCGAATCTCGGCCATCTGTTTCACCACATCAAAGCCGTCAACAGTTGCCGTGCCACTCTCGGGCAGCAGCAACGTGCACAAGATGCGATACATCGACGTCTTGCCTGCACCGTCGGGCCCGATGAGTCCAAAGACCTCACCCTTGCCCACGGTAAATGACACCCGGTCAAGCGCTTTCACCTTGCCATAGGACTTGCTGATGTCACAAACTTCAATGGCGTTCATCTCTTTGGTTTTTTAACGTCATCAAGGACCTTGATAACCTGTCCTGATTCCTTAAAACTTCACTTCGCCATACATGCCGATTTTCACATAGCCGTCGTTCTTGATAGCCACTTTCACGGCATACACGAGGTCGGCACGTTCATCGTCGGTGAGGATGGTCTTGGGAGTAAACTCCGAGCGCGAAGAAATCCACGAGATTGTGCCGTCATAGCTTTTCTTCTGCCCGTCACCATAGTCGGCAAACACCTTCACCTGCTGACCCACCTTGATGTGCTGCAGTTGCGCCGAGGTCACATAGGCCCTCAGGAACATGTTCTGCGTGTCGGCCATCTTGAACAAGGGCTTGCCCGTAGTCACATACTCACCCAACTCCACATATTTCTCCAGCACGGTGCCCGCAAGGGGAGCAATGATATTGGCATTGGCGATCTGGTCCTCGATTTGACGTATTTGTGCCTCCAACCCGGCGGCCTGTGAATCGATGCCGTCCATTTGGGCACCAATACCGGCATTCTGCTCGGCCAGACTCTGATTATTGCTCCGAATCTGGTCGCGCGTGGCCTCGAGCTGCTTCTCAAGCACCTTGATCTGGTAGTTGATATCATCGAGTTGCTTGCGAGGCACAGCACCATCGTTCACCAGTTCGGTGTAACGTTGACGCTCGCGCTGCGCATTGGCGATTTGCTGGCGAATGGACGACAGCTGTTTTTCCAAGTCAAGTTGACGGCTGTTGTTAGCCTTTCGTGACGAGGACAGCTGACGCTTATTGGCACTCAGTTGCCCGCGAGTGGTCTCGAGCTGCTGTTTCTGCAACAGCAACTGCGTTGTGTTGATTTGACCCACAAGCGCACCGTTTTCCACATCTTCGCCCTCGGAGACGTTGAACACTTTCAACTCGCCCGTTGACTTGGCCGAAACGGTCACCTCGGTGGCCTCGAACGTCCCAGTGGCGTCAAATTCTTTTTCTTTGTTACCGCAAGCGACCAGCATCAGCGCCACACTTGCCAAAACACATATCTTTTTCATCGTCTTGTTGGTTTATCGTGATTTATTGATTGGTTGCGAACTTGTTATCATAGATTTTCTTCAGCATCTGTATCTCATGCATCGACCGTTGCACTTTGGCGGCATTCTCCTGGTTGATTTCACGCACAAGGTCATTCACATCAATGATGCCATGCGACAGTTTGGACTCGGCGGCTTTGCGCACCGACGACCGTAACGAGATGATCTCGTCATCATCGGCCATCAGTTGACGGTAACGTGCGATTTCCTCGGTGAGCTGCAGTTGTTCCAAGTTGCTGTTGAACAGGAACACGTCGCGGTTACTCTCGGTGAGTTCGCGCTGGAGCTGAAGCTTGGCCTTATCGTTCTTGCGCGTGTACAGTGCCCCGATATTCCAGGTCAAGCGAGCGCCCACCATGCCGTTGAGTGACATCTCATGACGCATCATGTCTTCAAACATGTTGTAACCGGGATAGCCGTAAAAACCTTGTGCAAACACTCCCAGTTTGGGCAACAGGGCCGCATTGAGTGCTTTTTCTTGTGCATCGGCCAGACGCAACTGCGAGTCAAACAGGCGCATCTCGGGTCGATTGTTGCCTGTACCAATTTCCACGACAGGTGGCTTTTGGACATCGTTCACCTCGATGCCACACAAGGTTGACAGCATCGTGCACAACATGCGCTGCTGTGAAGCCAGATTGACGCCTTGTTGCACCACATTCAACCGCTCGGCTTTCACATTCTGGTAGTCGCTCACGGCAGCGATGCCGCCTTTCTCCATCGATGCCAGTTTCTTCTCGCTGCCGGCAAGCAGTTCCTGCAGGTCGCCATTCAGCCTGATTTGGTCCTCGAGGAGCAACAGCGCAAAGTAAATCTCGTTCACACGCTGTCGCACCTGGTAAAGGTTCACCTCGTTCTGCGCCGCCTGCACCCTGCCCTGCTCACGGGCTATCGCTGCTTGGCTGCTCATGGCACCTCCGTCATACACAGTCTGGTTGATGTCGATGCCCACTCGGTACTGGTCCTTCTTGAGTCCTTTCATCTCCAACCCAATCTGATCGTAAAGGGCCTGCATCCGGTCAGGGAAACTGGCCACATCACTCTGATAGGTAGCCTGGGCCGAAGCCGACACCTGCGGCAACCATCCCTTCATGATGTTGGACACCGTCAAGTCGGTGGTTTTCTC
The DNA here is from genome assembly GCA_902784675.1 of uncultured Bacteroidales bacterium. GTDB lineage: Bacteria > Bacteroidota > Bacteroidia > Bacteroidales > Muribaculaceae > Sodaliphilus. The sequence goes on from CACZVR010000052.1 coordinate 8,329, forward strand.
GATAAGGTCATACTGGCGGATGAGCGGATAGTTCTGCTCGGCAGCCCGCTGGCACTCCTCCAGCGATTTAGCCACCAACATCAAGGGCAACAGTGCCAATCCCAATAAATACAGTCTCATATTTGCTCATTGTTTTTGTTGATGATGCAAAAATACAGCAATTATGCTTTCGCGACACAACCCAATGGAATGAGAAAATGTTCTATTTGTATGATTTCTGCTCAAACAGGATGTAGATTGGCACAAAATCGTTATCTTTGTCCAACGAAATAAGGACAAAACAATGGACAAGCAACCTAAACTTTTAGACATGTCACGCATGCGCGACATCCTCGCGCCTCATTTCATGCAACTCAGCGAGGATGTTTACTTCAGCAACGAGTTGGCCCTCATTCACGGCAGAGAACAGTTGTTTCAGTTGATTTGGAAGCAACGACCGCCTTTTATCATCAATGACCACCGCATGGGTATCATCATCGGCGGAGAGTGTGAAGTCAACTTCAACCTCGTGGATCGCCATGTGACCGCCGGGACATTAATGTATCTGGGCCCCGGCACAATCATCAACCCCATCCGGTTCTCTAATGACTTTGAAGTGCAGGGCATCGGGTTGTTTGCCGATTTCCCCATGCCGTTCACCACGGGACAGTTCCCCTCGGCCTTCAACGGGCAAGTGCGCGATTTCCAGTTGCCAGTCTCGAACGAAGACAGCCAAACATTCCGCGACATTCATGACAGCATTTGGCGCCTTGTCCATCAGCCTGACTACCATCGCCCCACCGTCTCGTCGCTTGTCGCAGCCCTCATGCACCATTGCGACCATCTGTTCCACCAGCAAGCCGACCGCTTGGCCATCACGCGCTCGCGCGAGCAAACCATCTTCGACCGATTCATTCAGCTCGTCAATCAGCACTGCTGCGAGCAGCACCAAATCACCTATTATGCCGACCGCATGTGCCTCACCGAACGCTATTTGGGCACCGTCATTCGCCAAGCGAGCGGCGTCACGGCCAAACAGTGGATAGATCGTGCGCTCATCACCTATGCCAAGACCCAATTGCTGCACACCGACAAAACGGTGGCCCAAATCTCTAACGAGATGAATTTCCCCAATCCCTCGTTTTTCTCCAAATACTTCAAGCGAATCACCCAAATGACACCACTCTCATTTGTCAATGCACACCGATAATGCGTTGACAACAGGGAAACTTTTTGTAATTTTGCAGCCGCATAGAACAAAAAGACAATGAAACGACAGATCAAGATATGGATGGAGTGCTTCAGGCTCAGGACATTACCCGTGTCGCTCAGCGGCGTGGTCATGGCCATCGGCCTGGCTAAGTTGCACGGGCACTTCAAGTGGGTACCTGCCCTGCTGTGCCTCGCCTTTGCCCTGCTGGCGCAGATTGTGTCCAACACCGCCAACGAGTACTTTGACTATCTGCAGGGCACCGACAAGCCTGGCCGCGTGGGACCGCGTCGCGGCGTTACCGAGGGCGACATCAAGCCGATGACATTGCGCAACGTCATCATCGCTCTGATCGTCGCTGCCGGTGTCGTGGGCTGCGGCTTGATTCCTTTCGGCGGATGGTGGCTGCTCCCTGCAGGCATCGTCATCGCATTGGCCGCTCTGGCCTACAGCACAGGCCCTTACCCGCTGTCCTATCACGGATTGGGAGAGCTGATGGTGTTCATCTTCTTCGGCCTCGTGCCGGTGAACCTCACCTACTATGTGATGGCGCTGCGTTTTGACCCGCTGGTGGTCTTGGCCTCCATCACCACTGGCTTGCTGGCCGTTAATGTGCTGCTCATCAACAACTATCGTGATATGGACGATGACCGCGAAGCCGGCAAACGCACGGCGGTAGTCATCTTTGGACGCAAACCCGCCGCCCTGGCCTATCTTATCAACGGCTACACCGGCATGGCGATGCTGAGCGCACTGTGGCTGATGATCATCATGGGACGCATCATGCTCAAGTGGACGCTGGCCATTCCTGTCATCTATCTGGTGATGCACACGGCCACCTGGGTCCAACTCACCAGACGTGAGGGCAAGGCCTTGAATCCCCTGCTGGGAGGCACCGCCCGCAATATGCTCATTTTCACCCTTCTATTAACCATCGCATTCATCATTTATTCCTGAAATGGCCCTGATTGACGACATACGCGCACTGCGCATCGCCGACTATGACTACCCGTTGCCCGACGAGCGCATCGCCAAGCACCCGCTCACCCAACGCGAGCAGTGCAAATTATTATATTATAAAGGAGGAGAGATCGAGGAACGCAAGTTCTGGGAAGTGCCCGCACTCCTACCCGCCAACGCCACACTCATTTATAATAACACGCGCGTGATCAACGCACGCCTCAGGTTCCGCAAAGAGACGGGTTCGACGATAGAAATCTTCTGCCTGGAACCGGTGCTGCCTCGCGACTATGAACAAATTTTCCAGACCACGGGCCACTGCGTGTGGCAGTGTCTGGTGGGCAACAGCAAGCGATGGAAACAGGGAGCCCTGACCCAAACCATCACCATCGAGGGCCATGAGGTCACGCTTGCAGCCACCCGTGGCGAGCAACGCGGCAACGCCTGGGAGATCGCCTTTGACTGGGACGAGGCAGCAGGCTGCACTTTTGCCGACGTGTTGGACGCCATCGGCGAGATCCCCATCCCGCCCTATCTGAACCGTGGCACCGAAGAGAGCGACTCGACCGACTACCAAACCGTCTACAGCCACATCGACGGCAGCGTGGCAGCCCCCACAGCGGGACTGCACTTCACCGACGAGGTGCTGGCCGAGTGTGACCGCCGTGGCATCACACGCCGTGAAATCACCCTGCATGTGGGTGCAGGCACCTTCCAGCCCGTCAAGAGCGAGCACATAGGCGACCACCCGATGCACTATGAGTTCATCAGCGTGCCGCGCAGTGTCATCCAGGACATCATCAGTGCCCCAGGGCCTGTCATCGCCGTGGGCACCACAAGCGTGCGCACCCTTGAGAGCCTTTATTACATCGGCCAGATCCTGGAGGAAAATCCCGACGCCGACGAAGAGGCACTCACCGTCACACAATGGATGCCCTACACCACACCGTGCGAGATATCAACTCGCAAGGCTCTGCAAAACATCGTCGATTATTTGGACCGACACCATGCCGACACCTACATGGGCAGCACCCAACTGATGATTGCCCCGGGCTTTGAGTACCGCATCGTGAGCGGCATGATCACCAACTTCCATCAGCCCCAGTCCACGTTGCTGCTGCTTGTGGCGGCTTTTGTGGGACAGGACAAGTGGCGCGGGATGTATGACTATGCGATGGCCCATGACTTCCGCTTCTTGAGCTATGGCGACGCACAGTTGCTGATGAGGCGTTAGGTTTTAGGTTTTAGGTGTTAGGCTTTAGGTGTTAGGCTTTAGGCGTTAGGTTTTTTGGGAATAAGCGCTCCTGAGATCCATAAACACAAAAACTGCCACCGGATTCATCTATGAAATTCGGTGGTTTGTCGCAATTTTATGCCCAATAAGGCGATTAACGGCCCTTATAGCGCATAAAATGCTTAAACGTGGTATATGGATTGCAGTCTAAAAGACAAAGAAATAACAAACTTGTTGAACATTTTAATACAACACAATTATGAAAACTTCTGTTACTAAAATCATGATGAGCTTCGCTCTCATGGGATGCATGATCTTCAGTGCATCCGACGCCTCGGCCCAGGGCCGCAGTCGTTCACAAGGAGGCAGCACCACCAGCAGAAGCCAGTCGGCAGCTGTCTCACGTTCAAACAACTCAACCGCTGCGACGGTTAGCCGCTCGGCAACACCGCAGGTCAGCCGACCCAGCAGCTCCTCGAGCAGCACGTCAAGGCCTCAGGTGAGCCGTCCCAGCAGCAATAGCAGTTCCACGTCGGTGGCAAGGCCCAGCAGTCAAGTCACCCGTCCCACCACGCCGTCAAGCTCTTCGAGCAGCAGTTCGCGCCCCAGCAACAGCGCTGTGAGCCGACCCAGCAGCACCTCGAGCAGCACGGCTAAACCGCAGGTGAGCCGCCCCAGCAGCAGCAACAGCAACCACTCGGTGGCTACACCCAGCACTAACAACCAAATCACTCGTCCCACCACGTCGTCAAGCAGTTCGAACAGTGGTTCACGCCCCGGTAACGGCGCCGTGACCCGTCCCGGCAGCAACGGCGGCAGCAGTGGCAGCACGAGCGGCAACACAACTGGAGTGACTCGCCAGAGCGACAATTCCAAGGTGAATAACAACAGCACTCGCAAGAGCACTGACTTCACCGCGGGCAGTCACAGTACCACCACGACCACTGTGGGCAATCACAAGGACAACCATGGAGGCAAGCCCGGTTCAGGTAATGGCAGCGGCAACGTGACCCCTGGTGGCAAGCCCAACGGCGGCAATGGCAACCACGGTAACGGTAACCACGGCAACGGAAACGGCAGGCCCGATGGAAACGGACATGGCGGAAACGGCAATCACGGTAATGGACACGGTGGCAATGGTCACGGCAACGGACATGGTGGAAATCATGGATACGGCACCAACAACCACTATGACTACACCGGCCACCACTACCACAACGACTTCCACAACTACTATACCCACCACCTGTGGAGTTGGAGTCGTCCCCTGCCCCCTCCCGCACGTCCCTATCGTCCCGCTCCCCTCGTATGGTATCGCCCCGTGATCCCTGCTGGATGGTACCCCTACGCTGGAGCTCCGGTCATCGACCGCATCCTGGGCCTCACCTTCGGAACGCTCTTTGATGCATCGCTTGACTACCTCTACTACAACGGTTACGAGATTGACGGCTATGCCGACCACATCATCTACCTGAGAGATGTGTCCCTGGTCAACTGCCTCTGGGATGACGTGATGCTCAGCTACGACAGTTACGACAGGCTCGTCAATGCACAGTTCGTCTATCACACTACCTACTATGATCGTCACCGCTACGACAGAGTTTACCGCAACCTGTGCAGGGTGTATGGTCAGCCCATCATCGGCAACTCGAACGAGGTGAGCTGGTATGGAGGAAACAGCACCGGATGGGTAACCCTGTCGATGCACAACAATCTGGGACACTACTACACCACCATCTCGATTGGGTATTGAGACCATAGCGATATATTCACTAGGTGAATAACACTCGCGGGGAGGGGCAAAGAGCTCCTCCCCGCTTCGTCTGTTTCGCCCCACCAAAAACCGTCATTTCAGCCTCACTGAAACCAATAAGGGGCCGTTTTAACAAATTTTCAATGGAATTTATAAAAAATTATGGGTAAAAGTTTGTGCCATACCGAGATAAAGCATTACCTTTGCGACAAGTTTTTTCATAGGATTAGATTTTTAAGGTTTAGAGTGTACGCTTGTTGGGAAACATGCGTACATTTTTTATTCTCATCCTCGCGATTTATGTGTATCTTTGCATCATGCAAACCAAAACAATGACATCATGAAAAAACTGTTTTTGCTTTTCGCTTGCCTGTTTTGCGCCACTCTGTGCACATCAGCTCACCAGCAGGGTGTTGTGAGGACGCTGGAGCGTCCCAGCAAACCCAGTGAGGGAATCTCGGGCGTGACCATCAACGTTCTGGAATATCCCAATGCCATTGTCAGCAAAAAAGGCGGCAAATTTTCCTTCACCATCGAGGGCAAACGCGCTGGCGACTCCTTCACGATTTCGCGTGTGCAAAAGAAAGGCTACTCCCTGGTGGACAAGCAGCTCAAGGGACGGCGCTTCGCCTATTCCCCATCGGTTCCCATCGAGATTGTCATGGTTGCCGACGCCCAGCTCGAGAGTGACAAAAAACGTATCGAGGGCAAGGCCTACAACCGAGCCAAGAAAGACTATGACCAGAAAGTCGATATCCTGGGAAAGCAGCTCAAAGAGAAAACCATCAGCGAGCAGGAATACCGCAAGAAATACGAGGAGTTGAACAACAACTACAACAACTATATCCAATTGATCGATCAGATGGCCGAGCGTTATGCGACAACCGATTTCAAGGGTCTGAGCGAGGTAAACCGCGAGATTCTGGAATGCATCGAGAACGCCGACCTGGAACGCGCCGACTCGCTCATCAACACCAAGGGCGACTTTGACCAACGCGAGCAGGAACTGGCCGACAAGATGGCGCTCAAGGAGAAATCCGACAAACTCTCGCAACAACTAGAGAAAGACATTGAGATCGAGGCACAAGACCTGATACAGGACTACTACAACAAGCACACCATCCATGCCGCCAACTA
>CACZVR010000053.1 GCA_902784675.1 uncultured Bacteroidales bacterium
GATGACTCCACTCATCTTGTGCCTCCACTTCATTCCCTCCGCGCCCCGCTGTTTTCGCTGCGCTCAGGGGTATCGGTGCTGTGAGCCTTGGGCACACTCTAGCCTCTGTCGCCATTCTGCGCTCCCTTGCCTGCGCTTCACCGCCCATCGCCATCGCCAGAGCACAACATCAAGCCTGGAACAAGTTCAAGGCACGATGTTGTCGCACAGAAATCAGCGGTATTGACGAGCATAAGCGCAACCGATACTGCGTGTCGGATGCGCTCACGCACGTCAGCATCATTACCGCACAATGCCAAAATCGCCCTGCATATAGCGCCTTTTTGAAAGTTAGTTTGCAACACGTTCCGCAGGGCGGTTGGGGGCTCCCAAGAGGGAAAGAAGGGAAAATTTTCCCTTTTTCAACCCTTTAATTGGCTGATTATCAGCCAAAGTCACCTCTCGAGGTGCGGAAAATTTTCACTTTTAAGAAATTCTTGTCCGAATTTTATATACTAACTTGCTGATATAGGTGTTTTTACGGCACTAAAAAATCATGAGTCAAATGTTAAAATTTCGACTTGTTATTCTCTCACGCAATCAGAGAAGCACGAAAGGTCACCTGTATTGCCTTGGCATCAGAAACCAGCCAGAAGAACAGACCGCCATTTGATATCACCGATCGTTAGTTCAATCTCACAGCATATCAAAATGGCGGTTTTCCTTAGTGGCAGGCCAAAGTGTGCCGTCGAAACCGATACTTCGTGTCGGTTCATCGTCACACATGAGCGATTTTACCGCTCAATGGTTGGCACATCGCTCTGCATATAGCGCTTTTGTGGCCGATGGATTTTGGGCACGCTCCGCAGGGCGGTAGGGGGATCCCGAGAGGGATAGAAAGGGAAAAAATCCCTTTAAAACCCTTTAGATGACTGGATATCAGCTATTAGCAGATTTCAAAATAGGAATTTTGGTGATTTTTCTAAAAAATCGCCTATAATTCCATCTGCTAACTTGCTGATATAGGAGTTTTTGAGGGCTCCAAATTTCTGCACCTTTCTACAACATCTTGCCCAACAAATAAAGGCATCTCAGAGTCATAGCGGAGCCTCTATGGATGAGTCGAAACCGATACTTCGTGTCGAATTCGCTCACACACGACAGCCTATGTACCGCCCATCGCCACGCATATAGTGCTTTGATGAAGACACGATTTCGGAAGCGCTCCGTAGGGCGGATGGGGGGTACCAAGAGAGAGACCGGGACTACCGTCCCGTAACCCTGTAAATAGCTGATTATCAGTCAAAATTTTCTTTGAATGCTTGACAACTCGAAAAATATCGTAAAAATCGTCTGAAATCACACAAGATAACTCGTTGATATATATGTTTTTACGTCACACATGAAAATGGCGTTTTTTGGCACTTTTCGGCCTTTGTTGGGTCTCTCTGACATTCCAAAGAGTTTGCATTTATGATGTTGAATCAACCGCCTACAAAATATAACGCTACAACCGCCGCCACTCCGAAGCGGCAGTGATCGCATTGATAACATCGTTCGTTTGTACTACTTTAACACATATCATAATTCCAGGGATGGTGTGGACGAAACCAGACAGTCGTTCGGATTCGTCCACGCATGTGAGCTTAATTACCGTACATTCGCCCTGCATATAGCGTTTTATCATCAAGCGATTTTCAGAAGCGCTCCGCAGGGCGGTAGGGGGATCCTGAGAGGGAAACAAAGGGAAAAAATCCCTTTTCAACCCTTTAATAATTGATAATCAAGCATTTGATTTTTTCAATCCTTTACAAATCGTAATTTCGCGTAATTTTGTAAATGTTTTCGTTTGAACGGCCCGAGAATTACACCTTAATTATACGGTAAAGAGAGAGAAGGGGAGGGCTGAATTCTTGTCCGTCAGAGCTTGTTATTCTTTTCTGGTATCTCGGCGCCATCTGTCGTGGAACTGCTCTCTGAAGACTTTGTCATTCCATTATCATGACATTGTTGTCATTGCTTTACATCATTTTGTTTTTATGACAACAGTATGACAACGGATTGGATTTTGGCGAAAATAAAAACTGCTTAATTCGCTGTTTTATAGCTAATTAAGCAGTTATAGGTTGTGGAGCATAGCGGACTCGAACCGCTTACCTCAACACTGCCAGTGTTGCGCTCTACCAGATGAGCTAATGCCCCGATTTGCGGATGCAAAAGTAATGCCATTTTTTGAACTGGCAAAATTTTTCACTCGTTTTTTGCAAAAAATGACCCTTTCAATCCCGTACAGAATCATTTCGATAGCAAATTACCATCTTTTTTCACCTTTTAGACCCAAAATTGTGAAAATATTTCATCTTCATTGCACTTGAGTGCGAAAAAAAATGTAATTTTGCACACAAATTTGACAACCATGCCTTCAAAGGAGCTGAATGACAAACTGCAGATCACGATGCGCAAGGTCGAGGCCTTGGGCAAGCGGTATGTCGCGCTGAAAGAAGAGAAAAAGCAGATGGAGAGAACCATCGAGAGCCAGGAACTCGAGATTGCCGCCCTGAAAAAGGAATTGGCGCAGCTGCGCATCGACAACGAGTTCTTGAGGGTCGCACACACTGTGCCGCGTGACCCCGAGGCGGTGGCTCGATACAAGGGACAGGTTGCCAAAATGGTGCGGGACATTGACCGATGCATCAAACAATTGAACGCTTGACATGACTGCTCACGTTATGGCCGACAATAATAAAGTGAAAATATGGATACAACTCGCCGATGCGGAAAACCCCATCGCTCTGAGCATCAACCCAGAGGAAGAGGAAAACTACCGCAAGGCCGAGGAACTTGTTAACACGTTGTGGAAGAAGTGGATGAACCGCTTCAACGCCACTTCGGCCGACGTGCTCGCAAGGGTAGCTTTCCAGTTCGCACGCCTCTACCTCGAGGCTTACGGTGAAAACCGACAGGTCAATGACTTCCTGACTGATTTGAATAAACAACTCGACAACCTCAATTCCGAGGTCGACGAATGACGTCTTGGCGTGCTCGCACGCCGATACATTGTAGAAGAAATTAGGTTCCTGCACCACTTTAGGTTTAGTGTGATTTACCTCTGTATATCAGGGCGATGAACACAGCCGTGAGTGGCGCGTTTTTTTAATAATTTATTTAACTTGTAATGAACATAATAGTAACTGTGATTGTAGCCATCCTGGCGATGGCAATTGGATGTGCACTGGCGTTTTACCTTTCCAAGAAGAACGCCAAGTCACAAGCCAACGAAATTATCGAGAAGGCACGCCTCGAAGCCGAGGTCCTCAAGAACAACGAGGTGATGAAAGGCAAGGAGGCTGGTATGTCGATCAAGAGTGAGGCCGAGAAAGAGGCCAATGCGCGTTTGACCCGAGTGCAGACTTCCGAAGCTAAACTCAAGCAGCGCGAGATGTCACTCAACCAGCAGCAGGGCGACCTCAAGCGTCGCGGCAACGAGTTGGATAACCTCAAGGTGAACCTGGACAATCAGATGGCTCTCCTTGACCAGCGCAAGAACGAGGTGGACAAGATGGAAAAGAGCGTGCGCGACACGCTTGAGCATGTGAGCGGTCTGTCGGCCGAGGAGGCCAAGGAGAAGCTCATCGAGTCCCTCAAGGACGAGGCCAAGACCAACGCCGCCAGCTACATCAACGACATCATGGACGATGCCAAGATGACCGCCAACAAGGAGGCCAAGCGCATCATCATCGAGACCATACAGCGTGTGGCAACCGAGACGGCTGTCGAGAACGCCGTGACTGTGTTCCACATCGACAATGACGAGATCAAGGGACGCATCATCGGTCGCGAGGGACGCAACATCCGTGCCCTCGAGGCTGCCACAGGTGTCGAAATCGTGGTCGATGACACCCCCGAGGCTATCGTACTTTCAGGCTTCGATCCCGTGCGTCGCGAGATCGCACGTCTGGCGCTGCACCAGCTGGTGAGCGACGGTCGCATCCATCCCGCCCGCATCGAGGAGGTCGTCGCCAAGGTCCGCCGCCAGGTCGAGGAAGAGGTCATCGAGACCGGTAAGCGCACTGCAATCGACATGGGTATCCACGGCTTGCACCCCGAGCTCATCCGCCTCATCGGCAAGATGAAATATCGTTCCAGCTATGGCCAGAACCTCCTGCAGCACTCGCGCGAGACGGCCAACCTCTGTGCCATCATGGCCAGTGAGCTGGGCTTGAACCCCAAGAAGGCACGCCGTGCAGGTCTCTTGCATGACATCGGCAAGGTGCCCGACGATGAGCCCGAACTGCCCCATGCTCAGTTGGGTATGAAACTGGCCGAGAAGTATAAGGAAAAAGCAGACATCTGCAATGCCATCGGTGCTCACCACGACGAGGAAGAGGCCACCAGCCTCTATGCCCCCATCGTTCAGGTGTGTGACGCCATCAGCGGTGCGCGTCCCGGTGCACGCCGCGAGATTGTCGAGGCCTATATCAAGCGACTCAACGATCTTGAGAAGCTCGCCTTGTCCTATCCCGGTGTCGTGAAGACCTATGCCATCCAGGCCGGTCGCGAACTGCGCGTCATTGTCGGTGCCGACAAGATCAGTGACGAGGAAACCGAGAAACTCTCGACCGAGATTGCTCAGAAGATTCAAGACGAGATGACCTATCCCGGACAGGTGCGCATCACCGTCATCCGTGAGACTCGTGCCGTGAGCTACGCCAAGTAATTCTCTGCAATTTCACGATGGACGAGAATAACATTCAAGTGAATCTGCCCGAGGATCCTGACGCGTGCGCCAAGTGCAGCATGGGGGCTTGCTCCTGTGGCTGCTCCGACATCGGTCGTTGCAACCTCACCAGCACCAACTGGTTGGACGATGTCCCCGACAATGAGTTCGAGATTGTCGAGGTGCTGTTCAAGAACACCCGACGCGGTTTCTATCGCAACAGCGCACACATCCCACTCAAGCAAGGCGATTGGGTCGCTGTCGAGGCCAACCCGGGGCACGACATCGGCAAGGTGGGACTCACGGGCCAACTGGTCAGGAACCAGATCAAGCGCGTGAACCTGCGCAAGGACACCGAGCTGCTGCGCGTCTTCCGCAAAGCTAAACCTGCCGACCTCGAACGCTATGAGCAGGCCAAGGCACGTGAGGAGGACACGATGATCCGTTCCCGCAAAATCGCGGTGGACCTGGGCCTCAAGATGAAGATTGGTGACGTCGAGTATCAGGGCGACGGCAGCAAGGCGATTTTCTATTACATCGCCGACGAGCGCGTCGACTTCCGCCAGCTCATCAAGGTGCTGGCCGACGTTTTCAAGATACGTGTCGAGATGAAGCAGATCGGTGCGCGCCAGGAGGCTGGACGCATCGGCGGCATCGGTCCTTGTGGACGCCCCTTGTGCTGTGCTACATGGATGTCGAGCTTCGTCTCGGTGGCAACCAGCGCAGCCCGTTTCCAGGACATCTCGCTCAATCCGCAGAACCTGGCTGGGCAGTGCGCCAAGCTCAAGTGCTGTATCAATTTTGAGGTGAACACCTATGTCGAGGCGATCAGGCAACTGCCGCCCAAGGATGTGCATCTCGAGACCAAAGACGACACCTACTACTACTTCAAGGCCGATGCCCTCAAGCGCGAGATCATCTATTCCACCGAGCGCAATGCGATGGTCAATACGGTGACCCTCACCGCAGCTCAAGCTTTCGAGATCATCGCCCTCAACAAGAACGGCGTCAAGCCCGACAGCCTGTTGCCCGACGAGGACGGCAAGAAGAATGCTTCACCCTTTGGCGACCTCCTCAATCAGGACGCTATCAACCGCTTCGACAAGAAAAAGAAGAAAAAGAAGAAAAAAGGTGGTGGCGACAAACAGGCGCCCAAGCAGGGACCCAATCCTGCCAATGCTCAGGAGCCTCGTCCCGAAGGTCGTGGTGATGGCAATCCTGGTGCCGATCGCAAGCAGCGCCCGCCCAAGCGTCCGCAGCAGCGTCCCGATGCCCCTCAACGCAACGAGAAGAAAACCTTCCGTCCGCGCAAACCCAGACAAGACAACGCTCAGCAAGATAATCATGGTCCGCGTCAGCCGCACGACAAGCCTGCCGAGTGACCGCGATGAGCGACTTCACATGAGCAAAGCGGTGGCGATGGCTATGGCCATTGTCGCCGCACTGCTCATTATACCCGCCTGCCAGCGCAAACCCGTTATGACGCATTCTTCTTTTGTGCATCTCCCGGTCGGCGGCTGGCAACGCACATTGCCGGTTACCTTCTCTCCACAGTACGATGACTCGGCTACGAACTATGACATCACTCTGGCAATCCGCCATGCCAACAGTTATGCTTTCAGCAACCTCTCGCTCGTTGTGGACGTCATTGCCCAGGACTCGACGGTAAACAGGAACAGCGTCAATCTGCTGCTGGCCGATGATTACGGTAACTGGACGGGTGGGGGATTCGGAGCCTTATATCAGCACACGGTGCCCATTGTTGCTGGTGTGTCGCCATCACAGGCCACCAGTGTGGTCGTGTGGCAGGTGATGCAGGGCTGCGACACGCTCAACGGCATCGTGAACATGGGCATTATTGTAGCGCCTGAGTGATAAAAATGCTGACAGATTTGGTCAATTCGTTAAAATACCCTAAATTTGCCACCATTAAGGACTATTGTCATGAAGATAGATAAGGCCGAGGCCCGACAAACAGGAATTCAACTCCTCAAGTATGGAGTGATTGGTGTGCTCAACACGCTCATCACCCTTGTCGTTTTCTATCTGCTCAACACACGCCTCGAATGGTCCTATGGCATCTCCAATGTCATCGGCTATGTCCTGGGTGTCATCAACAGTTTCTTGTGGAACCGCAACTGGGTATTCAAGACCAAGAAAGACTTCAAGCGTGAGTTCGTGCTCTTTGTCTGTGGTTTCCTCCTCTGCCTCGCTTTGCAGCTACTTGTCAGCTGGATACTCCTCGAGGGCTTGGGATGGAAGAACTTGCCCAACGATATCATACCGTTCTTCCCGATGGAGAAAGCCGGTCAGAACATTGTTATGATTCTCGCCATGGTAGTTTACACTCTGGCCAACTACGCCTACAACCGCTTCGTCACCTTCCGTCCCGACGACCAACCCACCAAGTAACACCACCTCAACCAAGAGAATACAAGCAGCCTGCCGCGCTCCTCATGAGCCCCTGCAGGCTGCTCATTATTATGAACCGCTTCACTCCTCACTCCTTCCGGTCCCCTGTGCCGCCACTATGTGGCGGCCCTTTGTCCCGTAGTTCGGCCCTTTGTCCCGTAGTTCGAGCCTTTGGCTCGAAAAGACCGAATACCCTCCGTCTCATCTCCCCAAAAAAATTTGTTCAAATTTCCCGTGTGCAGCACGGTCCTTGAACTGGGCGGCCCGCCGCAGGAAAGGAATTCCCCATGGGTACGACTAAAAAAAGAATTGACCCGCCTCCCGGTAGGTCAATCCTCGCTCTTAAATCTTTACCTTATGAAATTATTACCCAAAAGAATGATGGTGCAAAAGTACTGCCATTTCCAACGCCAAACACTAATTGCCGCGTTAAAAATGTTTAAATATGCAAGAATTTCATTTGGGTCATAATCTTAAATTTGCATAACTAATTGGATGTCAGCAAGATATTGATTAACTCGGCCAAATCGTCCATACCGATAATTTCGTCCATGTCCACGTCGGCATTCACCAGATTGATACCTGCCGCGTTACCCGTGAGCAAGTAGTTGATCAAGAGTGAAAGGTCATCCATGCCGATGATTTTGTTGCCGTCAACATCTCCAGGCAGACGGGAATACTGGTCGGTGATGTCGGCCACGGTATACTTATTGCTCGTCGACGTGATTTCTAGATAGATGTCATTCTTGATGCCGGTCACATCCACGCTCTGGTGGCCGCTGTCGCCCTGACTCAGCACCACGTTGAACGTGTAGTCGGCGCTGGGAACGGTGAACGTGCGGTAATAGAACTTCTGTCCCATCACAGTCTTGGTGGCGGTGACTTTCACGCCGGGCCAGCTGTCATTGATGTTGCCCGTGTTATCCCAAGCATAGATATAGACATCGCTCCAGTTGTTGGGCGACACTGTCGGGTCTTTCAGATACACTGTGGCGGTGTAGGGCACAAAGCCATGGAAAATGTATTCTCGCTGCACCAGGTTGCGCACGCGGCCGTCAACGAGCACGCCGGCGGTCAGCACGGTGTTGTCTGTGAAGGTCAGGGTCACATGGCCTGTGGCATGGCTGCTGCTGGCTGTGGGTGTCGTCCCGTCGGTGGTATAGACGATGACGGCGTTGCTCTCGCTGGCGGTGATGGTCACGGTGACACTGCCGCTGTATTGTCCTGACGGCTTGTCGATTGTCAACGTCGGGGCGCTGCCGGTGTAGTTGGTCACCTCGTGGTGCCAGGTGCCGTCGATATAGTAGCCGTGATTGCGGAAAGTCAGGTCACTTGTCTGCGTACCGTCGGTCACAAAGATGATGCCCGTGGGCGACGTGGTCAGTGTTCCCTCATAGGTCCACTTCCACACCTTGCGGGTGCCGTCAGCGGTTGAGCCCATCAGCGTCATCGCTTGGCCGGGCCAGTTACCGCCGGTGAAGTTGCTGCTGCTGTTCCACACCCAGGTGGTGACGTTGCTCACGCTCGTCGAGGTCTCCAGGAACACGCTCATGTCGTCTTCCTCGCAGCTGGGCTCATAGGGGTCCAGTGTTGAGGGCTGGCTGCTGCCGTTGCCCTCGCCATTGTTGCTCGACAACTCTTCCTCGGTGCCGTCATAGCTCAACACGTTGCCTGCATTGGCGCTGCTGGTGTACAGGTAGGGACCGTCTGTTCCAATCTTGCCCGGTGCGGGGGTGAGACTGGTCGAGAGCACATACACGCGCATGTTGCCCTTGCCGCTGCACGACGTGGTGTTGAGCGTACCGTTGGTCACGGTCTTCACATCACCGGTGACACAGTCGGTGTAGGTGCCGTTCAGCACGTTGGTGAATGTGGCGGGACCGTTGATGGTGACAAGCACATAGCTGTCGGTTGTGCTGTCAGTGTAGCGACGCTTGAAGGCATACCCGCCTGTCGAACTGCAACCGCTGGTGCTGTATTGGCCCTTGCGCAGTGCGGGCACGGCTTGGCGGATGCGGTTCAGTCGTTGCAGATGCTTCACCAGGGGCTTGCTCATCGTGGCGGCAAGGTTTCCGGTCGCACCGCTGGCGACACCAAAGTCGTTTGCAGTCACCTGGCCCTTGATATAGCCGCCATAGTAGGCGCGGCCGCTGTCCCTCAGGGGGCCGTTGCCGCCTGGATCGATGGTCTTGCCGGCCTTGAACTCGACCTCACTGCCGTAGTACAGGCACGGAATGCCGCGGAAGGTGAACATCAGCGACAGGTTCTCGGCCCATTGGTCGGTACCCTCGTTGAAGCGGATATTGTCATTGGGACCGGGGCTGTAGTCATGGCTGTCGACATACACCACGTTATAGGTCGCGTCATTATAGTACTTATCACCGTCGATGGCGAGGTTCCACACGCTGCCGATGTTATGGAACGAGTAATGGACGGGAAAGTCGATGACGTTCAGACCCGAAGCATTGCTCACGTCGGGAGCGTGATAAGTATTGCCGTTCAGCACCGCATTGTTCGATGTGGGCATCGCGCTGCTTGTCTCATGGCAGTTGTCGGCATACATCTGCTGGCATGAGCTGATGTTGTCCAGCGTGTTCAGGTCTGTGCTCTCAAAGATGGCCTTTGTGTCCCAATAGGTGGGGTCATCATTCCAACTGTAGTTCTTGTTTTCGGCCCAGGTGTAGAAATAGGGAGACAAAGCGGGTTGGTTGCGGTAGGTGACGCTTCCTTGATAGCGGGCGCACACCTCGGTGCAAAGGAAGAAGTCGGCCTGGTTCAAGCGTTTGTACTTGTATTGTTCACCCAGTGCCTTGAAGGCGGGGATGTAAATCTTGTTAAAGGTCAGGCGTGCGATGTGGCCACCGGTGTCGATGCGGAATCCGTCAACGCCCATCTTGATGAACGAGCCGTAGCAGTTGATCAGGTAATCAGCCACAGCGGGATTCTCGGTGTTCAGGTCCACGCAGTCTCCGGCGATTTGGGCCCACCATCGTGTGTTGTCGTCCCAGTTGAACTGACCGAAGTGGTGCCAGTAGTTGTGATTGTCGTGGTTCTGGTTGTCGGTGTTCTTCATCTGCTTCAACCGCGCGTCATACTGCTGGCCCGAGGGCAGGCTCGAGTAATTGGTCGGCAATTTGCCCCCCACCGAGTCGGCGGTGTAGGGGAGCATGCACTCGTTGATCTTGTATTGGTTAGCATAGATGTCTCGCGTGAACAGCTTGCACAAGTGCTCCTCGCCGAAGTTCCCAGTGTGGTTCAACACCACATCGAGCAGGATTTTCATCCCACGCGCATGGGCCTCGTCGATAAGCGTCTGGAACGTCGTGTCGCCACTCTCATAGCGGTGATCAACGCGCGAGAAATTGCTCGCATGGTAACCGTGGTAATCAAGTCCCGAAGCGTTCTCGACAATTGGTGTCACCCAAATCGCCGTGAATCCCAGGGCTTTGATATAATCCAGTTTCTCAATCAGGCCCTTGAAATCGCCGCGCCAGCAGGGATCGCCGCTGTTCGCTGCACCGGCATCCCAGCACTGGGCATTATTGCTCGGGTCGCCGTCATAGAAGCGCGTCGTGATCACAAAATAAATACTCTCGTCGCGAAAATCATTGCGTGGCCCCACAAAGGCAGCCATGGCCTGCTCTGTCGCCAACCCAGCTAGCAACAACAGACAAATGAACTTGAAAATGGTATTCTTCATCTTCTCTAATTTTTAAGGATAATAAACTAAAATTTGCTACAAATATACAGAAAAAACTCCAAAATATCCCTCTCTTATGCCACTACAAATCCGCAATAATCACATGCAATCGTTTGCACAACAACAGCTATCATCCACCCGTCCGTCATGTCCCGTAGTACGAGCCACTGGCTCGTAAAAACCGCCCGCCCGGTCCCCTGTGCCGCCACTATGTGGCGGCCCCCGTTCTCAACCCTCAGTCAATCAATTTTAGAATAAAATTTGTTCAATTTCCCGTGTGCAGCCCGTTCCCCATCCTCGTCACTTTCCAGTCATTCCAATCACTCCAGTTTATCCATCCTGCGGCAGCCAACTAAAAACTAAGGACTAGGGACTAAAAACTAAAAACTAAGGACTAAAACCTTTTTGACATTGACTCCTCTTGTCACCATCTTTTATCTTTGCCACATTAATATATTAAAAAATCACACATTATGCATTACAACAGACAACCCATTGCCCAGTGTATCATCGACGACCCCTGGTCGCACCTCTGCCTCAATGTCGAGGACGACTCAATTGTGCAAAACAGGCCCCACGCAATCGTTAATATCGCTGGTTCAACCATTCTCCATCAGCACGAGATTTCCTTCCTGACAGGCACTTCCAACTGCAGGGCTCATGCCTTCGCCAAGATGCTGGCGGCAGCACTCGTCGACGGCAGCTACGCACCCATGCCTTCCCTCAAGGTCGCCAAGCACGAGGGACAAGAAAATGGCGATACCCACAGAGTACTCTGGATAGATTCCGTTCACTCTGTCTTCACTTGTTGCGGCATCATTAATGACATCAAGCGCTCTGTCAGCGCCCCAGTCAACAACAGCAATTTCATGTTCATGTGTCTTGATGACCTCGGCGTTTTCAATGAACGTGACATAGACGTGCATTACCACATCTTTAAAACGATCAACGAATTCAAGCCCACTGTCATCATCATCGACGATTTGGACCACCTCACCCCCGAGTGTGGTATGTTTCAAGCCGACAACTTCTATCTCCAACTCCGCGAATACCTTGATTATCATGATGTCGCAGTACTTTGTGTCGCCTACAACCTCCTCGGCAGGATGAAGGGAACGGCTGGACACCTCGGCT
The DNA here is from genome assembly GCA_902784675.1 of uncultured Bacteroidales bacterium. Taxonomy (GTDB): domain Bacteria; phylum Bacteroidota; class Bacteroidia; order Bacteroidales; family Muribaculaceae; genus Sodaliphilus. The sequence goes on from CACZVR010000053.1 coordinate 11,943, forward strand.
ATCGCATCTTCCCGGTCGCCAACAATGCCTTCCGCATCTCCAACCGAGGAACCACAGCGGTGGTTCAACGGGTGAAAGGCGTCTCATGCGACGACCAGTTCGAGTGTGCGTTTACCATCAACGACAACAACATGCCGCAAGAAGTCATCCTTGAGCCACAAAATGCTCAACTCGTACAACGCTTCGTCGAAGCTACAGCCGTGCAAGATATCTTCACTGCTGTTATACCGCAGCAGCAGTCACTCACCCCCGATGAACTGCTCGACAAACTCAACAAGCGACAAGAGCAGATGAACCGCATCAACCGCAACCGTCATCTCATCGCCAGCGCACTCGCTCAAAATGTCCTCAATCGTGACTCCAACGGCAACTACATCCTCAACCCCGACATCCAAGCATCTGGTCACGATACCATCAACCCCTTTAATATGGACTTCATCAAACAATATGCCGATAAACTTCAGAAAACCAGCAAAATACCATTTATCCCAAGGTCTAAAGGAATCAACATGTTAACATATTTTAACCGCCCCGCACGCCCCTACGACCATCACTGCAACCAACCTCTCCCCACACCCGCAGATGCCTGATCTGTCCTCTCCGTTCCCTCCGTTATCTCCGTTCCATGCCCCCTGTGGCCTTGTTGGTTGATTATCAAGTGTGGTTCGTGGGGTAAACGGTGCTGGAATACAGATTTCTTGAGTGATTGCAGGCAGCCATTGACGTTTTTTTTGTAATTTTGCGGCTCTTGAGAGAATCAAATCATTTATCAATACAAACACCTCTAATGAAGATGAAAAAGAACCTACGCTGCATGTTGACGATGGCGCTTGCATCGGTCGTCGCGCTCATGGCGACAGCTGCTGCCCCCAGCACCTACTACAACAATGCCAAGAACAAGAGTGACAAGGCGCTGATGATGGCGCTGCACCAGATCATCAAGGGCCACACCAAGCGGTCCTACCCGAATTTGTGGACCGACTTCAAGACCACCGATTGTGTCGGCTCGACCATCATAGACCGTTACTCGACGACCCAATACACCTGGAGCAGCGACCAGTGCGGCAACTATAACGGCGTGGGCGACTGCTACAACCGTGAACACTCGATTCCCAACAGCTGGTGGGGAGGATCGGACACAGATACGGCCTATACCGACTTGCATCACATGTTCCCCGTTGACGGTTGGGTGAATAATGAGCGAGGCAACCACCCCTTCGGTAATTGTGCTAACGGCACACCCAAGGGGACCGGCAAGTTGGGCTCATGCACTTTCAGCGGATACAGCGGCACTGTGTTTGAGGTGGCCGACGAGTACAAGGGTGACTTTGCCCGCGTGTACTTCTACTTTGCTACGCGCTATATGCCCCGCATCAGCGACTTCACCAGTGGCACGGGTAGTGTAGTGTTCAGCGCGAACTCCTACAAAGGCTTGACCACATGGGCCATCAACCAGCTGCTCGCTTGGCACCGCAACGACCCGGTGAGCACCCTTGAAATGACGCGTAACGATGCTGTCTATGGCATTCAGCATAACCGCAACCCGTTTGTTGACAACCCTGATCTGGTGGAATACATCTGGGGCAACATGCAAGGTCAGGCATGGGGTAGTGGAGGAACTGTGACTCCCACATTGCTGGCTCCGACCAATGGCTCTACTGTGAACGTGGGCACCCACAGCGGCAGCGGCGTGAGCAAGGCCATCACCGTGAGCGGCAGCAACCTGACCAAGGCGCTGACTGTGAGTGTGAGCGGAACAGGCTTTGCTGTGACTCCCTCGAGCATCACCGCCACGGCTGCAAACAACGGCACGACGGTGACCGTCACCTATACGGGAACGGCAACCAACGCCACTGGCACGCTGACAATCTCCAGCAGTGAAGTGAGTGCGACGGTCAACCTCACGGCATCCTACAGCAGCGGTGGCAAGGCGCCGCTTTCAGGTGGGACTTCAACAATGCTGGACTCTATGCGCGTGATAACGACCACTGGAACGGCTCGCTCGGCTGCTGCTTCGGCAAGAATGCTAACTCCTCGATTGCTATGGTCGAGGATGTCACTGAGGGCGCAAGCAAGTTGACTTTCTATGCCGCTAAATACGGTAATGACGCCAACGCAACGTTGCAGGTTTACTATAGTACAAATAGCGGCAGCACATGGACTCAGGTGGGCTCATGCACACTCAATGGCACCTGGCAGCAGTACTCTTACAACCTGAACTTGACGGGCAACGTGCGCTTCAAGTTCGTGCAGACGGCTGGCGCTCGACTCAACATCGATGATATCGCCATCACGAGCAACAATGCTCCTGTGGCTAATCCCGAACTGACGGCACCTGTCAATGGCTCGACGGTTAACGTGGGAACGATAGCCGCAACAGGCACCTCGGTGAGCAAGACAATCGCTGTCAAGGGCAATGACTTGACCAAAGCGCTCACGCTGACCACCACTGGCAACGGTTTCAGCGTGACTCCGACGACAATCACTGCAGCTGCAGCTAATGCGGGCACTAACGTCACGCTCACCTATGCTTCAAGCACTGCAGGCAATGCCACCGGCACGTTGACAATCAGCAGCAGCGAGGTTTCAGTAACTGTGAATTTGACCGCCAACAAGGTTGCAGCGCCTGCCATTACAATCTCTTCGCTCGATGCGATGGAAGCCGAGCAGGATGGTGAGTCCACGATTGTCTCGGGAACAGTGATTGGCGAGAATAACAGCTATGCGATCACCTTGAGCGTTACTGGAAACTTCGAAATCAGCTTGAACCGTTACACTTGGGCTAGTTCACTCACGCTCAATCCTTCGGGTCAAACCTTCTATGTCCGTTTGGCTGATACCGCCACTCCGGGCAATTACACCGCTACCATCACAGCCACGACGGGAGTCGTCAGCGCCTATGCCGACGTGAACGGTACAGTAACGGCAAAGACGGTGAAGCCTGGTGACGTGAATATGAATGGATTTGTAACGATGGATGACTTGACGTTGCTCATCAATTATCTGCTCACCGGCTATGCCGAGCCCTTTGACGTCGTCGCAGCCGACATCAGTGGCAATTCAGAGGTCGACATGGATGATCTCACCTTGTTGATTAACATCTTGCTCACATCATCGAGCAAAATCAACATGAATTGGACTGCAGTGCCTGTTGTCGGTGGTATCAAGATTGGTAACCCCTTGAGTGAGAGGCTTGAAATTTACGATTTCGATGCCGAACAGGTTGCTGTGACCGATGGTGATGCCATGCTCAATCTGCCTGCTGGCATTTATCTGGTTTCGGGCTCCACCACTTCTGTCGAGGTGATAGTAGAGTAAAAGAGGCCGCCACTTCATTGAAGTGATAGCTGGTTAAAAAGCCAAAGTCATAAAACAACGCCGCACGATTTCAAGATTGTGCGGCGTTTGATAATCGTTTGGAGGAGGCTGTTGTGAAAAATCACTTGCCGATGCAGTGATACTCAAAGCCGGCCAGGCGCAACTCTTCTCCGTCCAGAATATTACGGCCGTCCAGAATGAGGCGTCCGCGCATCCGGTGCAACAAGGTGTCGATGTTGGGCATGCGCAACTCTTTCCATTCGGTCACGAGCATCAATGCATCAGCGCCGTCGGCAGTTTCGTACATGTCCTTGCAATAGGTCACTTTATCTCCGATGCGGCGGCGGCATTCATCCATGGCGACAGGATCATAGACCTTCACATGGGCTCCGGCCTTGAGCAACAAATCGATGAGCACCAGCGACGGTGCTTCTCGCATATCGTCGGTCTCGGGCTTGAAGGCCAATCCCCACATTCCGACTGTTTTACCCTTCAATGCCTCTTCGCTGCCGTAGTAGTTGACAATCTTGCGGTACAGCACGACCTTCTGGTCGTTATTCACCTCTTCGACAGCTTGCAGCACGCGCATGGGATAGCCCAGGTCGGCAGCTGTCTTGATGAGCGCCTTGACGTCTTTGGGGAAGCAGGAACCGCCATAGCCGCAACCGGCATAGAGGAACTTCTTCCCAATGCGAGTATCGCTGCCGATGCCTTTGCGCACCATGTTCACATCAGCGCCGACAAGTTCGCACAGGTTGGCGATGTCGTTCATGAAACTGATGCGAGTGGCGAGCATGGAGTTGGCGGCATACTTGATCATCTCGGCCGACGGGATGTCGGTGAAGATGAGTCGGTCGCTCATGATCATGAAGGGCTTGTATAACCGGGCCATGAGTTTGCGGGCACGTTCGCTCTCCACGCCCACAACGACACGGTCAGGGCTCATGAAGTCTTTCACGGCATTGCCTTCTTTCAGGAATTCGGGATTGCTGGCGACATCGAACTGGACATCGACTTCACGTCGTTGCAATTCTTCTTGAATGACCGCTTTCACCTTTTGTGCTGTGCCAACGGGAACAGTACTTTTAGTGACCACGACGATGTATTTCTTGAGGTTCCTGCCGATGGTCCGTGCTACTTCGAGCACATACTTCAGATCGGCACTGCCGTCTTCGTCGGGTGGGGTGCCCACAGCGCTGAAGACGATATCCACCTCATTGAGCACATTTTCTAGGCTATTGGTGAAATGCAGGCGGCCAGATTTCACATTCTTGTGGACCAGGGTCTCAAGACCTGGCTCATAAATCGGGATGATGCCTTGATTCAGGGCGTCAATCTTGTTCTGATCAACGTCTACACATGTCACATGGACACCCATTTCACTGAAACAGGTGCCCGTGACTAATCCGACGTAGCCGGTTCCGACGACTGCGATTTTCATCTGCTTTGTTTAACCCTTAATCGGTTTATCACGATCCTTTGGGGTGTCATCGACGTAATAACCGCCGCTATCACCACCGTAACCGTAACCGTATCCATAACCGTAACCGTAACCGTAACCCTTACCATAGCCGTAGGCATAGGAGTAGTTGTAACGGGTCTTGCTCACCTTGATGTCGTTGATGAGGATGGTCAAGTTCTTGATCTTATTCTCATCAGACAGGCGCTCAAGCTCATACATGTACTGTTGCTCAACGCGGCCATCGCGAATGACGTAGATCGTCAGGTCGACATGGCGGTTTACAACGGCAGCATCTGCAATCAGGTTATAAGGCACGGTATCGAGGATAACGAGATCGTATTCCTTCTTAAGCTGATCAACCATCTTAGCCATGTTGTCACTCAACAGAAGGGCTGTGGGGTTGGGTGGGATAGCACCAACGCTGATGATGTCAAAGCCTTCATGCAAGGGGGCACGGTGGATGACCTTGTCCAGATCAGTTTCCTTACCAGAAAGGAAGGCCGAAGCACCCTTACCGTCTTGCACACCGACGTACTCAGAGAACTTACCTTTGCGCAAGTCGAGGTCGACTACAATCACTTTCTTTCCGACGTAGGTATAGGCCAACGCGAGGTTCACGGCAACGAAACTCTTACCTTCACCAGACATGGTTGAAGTGAACTGTATAACGGTGCCTTCCCCTTCAGGTTTATTTTGATCGGTGACAAAGTCTAGGTTGTTCCTCACGATGCGGTAGGCCTCGTTCATGCGGTCATTTGAGGTCTCGTTAACCACAATCTCACCAGTGATGTTGCTCTTCTTGGCGGGCAGCTCACCCAAGATGGGAATATCGCAAACCTCTTCAACCTCACGGCGTGTGTGAATTGTCTTATCGAGTGAGAAGTACCAGAAGACAGCATAAAGGATGAATGCGGGAATCAACAGACCGATGATCAAACCAGTCAGTACAATTCGCTGCAGAGGAACTGAGATGGGCGTGTAGTTCGGGATTGCAGGTTCCATCACCTTGGCGTTAGGTTCGGTAATGGCCATCTGCAAAGCATTCTCTTCGCGCTTGTTCAGCAGATACAGGTAAAGTTCCTCTTTGATCTTTTGCTGACGAGTAACCTCGGTAATGGCTTTCTCATGAGAAGGATTTGCAGTCATGCTACTCTGAGCCTGATTCTGCAGTCGTACAGCCTGGCTCTGACGAGTGCGCAGCGTACTGATATAGTTGTCAAGACTGGCGATGATGTTCCTTTTTTGTGTATTCAGTGAACTGGAGAGCTCCTTCATTACTGGGTTCTCGGCGCTCGATGTGGCAGCAATCTTTTGATACTCCTGCATTGCCATATTATAATCATTGATCTGGCCGGAAATTCCTGCTTCATTCATGCCAGTGTTCATGGGAATCAGATCATTGGGACCCATTGTGGCAATGAAATTACGGATTTGAGAAGCAAGGTTGACCTCGAGATTGATGTTCTCGGTTTGGTTAATATGACTCATCGTGTTGCCCTCACCTCCGATAACTCTTGAATTCACAGAATTCGCGGTCAGGATAGCCACTTCATTGTCTACACCGCTCAAATCCTTGGAAAGGTCTGATACACGTTCAGCAATGAAAGCCTCGGTGTTGCGGGCCACTTGGTTCATGTCATTGATGCCTTCCTGATTATAGGCCACAACAAGAGCGTTCAGAATGTCGGCGCACATCTCTGGATTTTGACCCCTAATAGCGAGGTTCAGCACATCGCTATGTTGATCAGCAAGCTCAACGTTAAGTGAACCGGCAAGTGTTCTTGCCATGCCATTCGGGTTGGTGACGATAACTGTAATCGTGAAATCAATGAATTTTTCAGAAAACTTCGGCGTTTTCGTGATGGCGAGAGGTCCAAACTCGGTATTGATTTTGTTGCCAAAATGAGCCTTTTTCCATTGTCCATTATTCATCTTGAACTCATATTCCTCTTCGCTCTTGGGAACGATGGTAATAGAGTAGCCCGAGGTCACTTCTTTGAGGGGCGTAACTTGAATGGGTGAGTCTTTGTACAAGTTCTCGTCGCGCAAGAACTTGTGGCCAAAGTACTGCACATTGAGCCCGAGTGAATTGACGACTACTTCCATCACCCTTGAGGATCTGAGCTTGTGGGGCTCATTAGGGATGTAGTTCACTGTGTTAAGTCCCAAATCGCTGAAAGTCATCGACGGTGTACCCTGAGCACTGTCTTTAGACCTGATCAAAATGGACGAATGGGCAACATAATACTGCGGTTTAGTCTTACCATACAAATAGGCTAAACAGGCGCAAACGATCATTGAAAGCACAAACCAGTACCAGTTGTAGGCACAGGCTAAGAACAATCGATCCCACTTCACGCCAGTACGCGCGCGTTTTTTCTTTTTCTCTTCGGCCATCGCTTTCGCGACGAGATCTTCTTGAATTATTTGTTGCATATTCAGCTAATTATGTTCCTTTTTTGTGAAGATTCAGACTGGCAGTGTGCTTTACTGCCGTCGTGAATGCATAATTTGGTGCAAATTTACTGCAATTACATTGAAACGACAAACGATAAAACAATAAAAAATCAAAAAAATGAAGCTGTTTCATTTCTTGTCGAGACGGGCTGATAATAGAAAAATTGGTGGCTGCCACATGGCAGCCACCAATTGATGTTACTTGTTGTGAGAAATTTCTAGAGACGGTATAATGCTTAAAAACGCTTGAAATTTCCCGGTTCATGTCGTCATTTTAGTCGATTTCCTCGTCAGCCTCATAGCCGCCCATCTCGCGGATGGCGTTCTTGAGCATCACGTACTGCTGGAAGAGGTGGTTAACGGGAACCTCGTCCTTGGTGTAGTCGTGCATCGGGCTCTTGAGGAAGAAGCTCAGGAAGCGCTGGGTGCCATAGCGGCCGGCGCGGTGAGCGAGGTCCATGAGCAGACACAGGTCAAGGCACAAGGGTGCAGCAAGGATAGAGTCGCGGCACAGGAAGTTGATCTTGATCTGCATGGGATAACCCATCCAACCGAAGATGTCGATGTTGTCCCAGCCCTCCTTGTTGTCGTTGCGGGGCGGGTAGTAGTTGATGCGCACCTTGTGGAAGTAGTTGCTGTAAAGGTCGGGCTGGTCGTCAGCGACGAGGATAGACTCCAGGGTTGACAATTTGCTGACCTCCTTGGTGCGGAAGTTGGCGGGCTCGTCGAGAACGAGACCATCGCGGTTGCCCAGGATGTTGGTTGAGAACCAACCGTTCAGGCCGAGCATGCGGGTGCCGATGATGGGAGCGAAACCGCTCTTCACCAGGGTCTGGCCGGTCTTGAAGTCCTTGCCGGCAATGGGCACTTGGGTCTTCTCGGACATTTCCCACATGGCGGGGATGTCAACGGTGGTGTTGGGAGCGCCCATGATGAAGGGGCAATCCTCGGCCAGTGCAGCGTAAGCGTAGCACATTGAGGGGGCAACTTTGTCAACGACGTTGTCCTTCATGGCCTGTTCAAGCGCAGCCATGGTGCCATGATACTTCATGTCGGGCTCAACGTAGATCTCGGTCGATGCGGCCCACAGAACTACCACGCGGTCAACACCAGTTTCTTTTTTGAAGTTGCGGATGTCCTCGCGAACCTGCTCGGTCATGTCCCAACGGTCCTTGCACTGCTTCACGTTGTTGCCGTCCAGGCGCTTAGCGTAGTTCTTATCGAAGGCGGCCTTCAAAGGCTTGATCTTGAGCAGTTCGTCCTTAACGGGCTCGATGTCCTTCTCCTTGAGTACCTCGGCATTGATAGCGCTCTCATAGGCGTTCTCGGGGAAAACGTCCCAAGCGGCGAACACGATGTCGTCGAGCGAGGGCATCGAAACGATGTCCTTATAATGTAAGTACTTTTTGTTCTCACCTTTACCGATGCGGATCTTATCATACTGCGTCATGCTGCCGACAGGCTTAGCAAGGCCCTTGCGGGTCATCATCACGCCGGTCATGAACGTGGTGCTCACAGCACCCAATCCTACTACCATAATACCTAACTTGCCGGTAGCGGGCTTAACGATTTCTTTTGCCATAATTTTATTAATGTGTTAATGTTTAGGTTGTTTTCTAATCATTATTTATAAGCTTGTCCACCATGGGACAATGGTTCTTGGCGACTTTTGCCTCGCAAAAAACGGCGCTAAATTACACCCTTTTTTTGAAACAGGAAACATAACATATCAAAAAAAAGGTTGGGATAAGTTAATTTTAAGCCTTAATCACTAAATAATATTAAATATAGCCTATTTTTATAGTCTAGTTGCTAATAAAGCTTAACGCTACCCTGCGTTTTTTTTACCGATAAATAGCCATTTCTCGGCATGATTCGCTCATGCGTGCGCCCTGATAACATTTTTTTAGAACTGGAATGTCCGGTCGGGAGTCTGCGCGCGTGTGACCCTATCGTTTCGTTGTTATCAAGCCTGCAGAAAGGCCTCGGCTGTGGCGATGTCGTCGGCGTGGTCCACATCGACGATTTTCTCGATGCTGTAGGCTTGCAGATGTTGGCCGGCAGCGACTAACGCACGTTGGAAGTTGCGCATGCGGCTGATGTTTTGCTCGATGCAGTCATCCAGCACCCTGAAGGCGTTGTCGGTCATGGCATAGACGCCACCTGACACATACTTAGCACCTTCCCATGCTTTGTCCTTGAAGGCAGTGATGTTCATCTCGTCGTCAACATCGACCCACAAAGGCTTCTCGTCGTCGACAAACGGTGTCACGGCCCACATTCCGTCATGGGCGGTGTCGGTCTCGAATGCCTCGATGTATCCCTTGAAATCTTCTTCGCGGAAGATGGTGTCCACTGTCGTTAGGCAAAACTTGCCCTGTGGTATCACGCGGCTCAAGTGCCAAAAGCTGTGCATCGAGCTCGGTGTGGTTTTCACCACCAGGTTCAAGGGCACGGGCAGGGTCAGGCTCTCAAGGTACTCGCGCACCTCGGTCATGTGCTCGTTGACGATGATGCTGATGCTCTGGGCGTTGCACCTGAGCATGATGTTGATGAGTCGCCCGATCATGGGCTCTCCTTGCAGCTCTACAAGGGGTTTGGGTTTTGCGACGCCCTCTTGGGCCAGGCGGGATCCTTCGCCCGCTGCTATGATGGCATAATTCATATACGTTGCTGTCTAATCGTTATATATAAATGTGGACGTTTGCTGTGTTAGAGGGGTGTGCCACTCATTGCCGGTCAAGCCATTCGGGCACTTGGGTGACGCGTGTGATGGTGCGCGGGTGGGTCTGAGCGTCTTCCTCATCGGTCCAGCCTTTGCCTTTGAGCCACAGCACTTGGCATCCAAGGTGCTCGGCCGGCTCGATGTCCTTGCGCAGGCTGTCGCCCACAACAAGCACCTCGCCGGGCTCCATCTCAAGGGCGTCGACACCCAGTTTGAACAGGGTGGGGTTGGGCTTGCGCACCCCCACCACTGCACTCTCGATGATGCCTTTGAACAGATGCCTGATGCCATAGGTCCGCAGCACCTCGTCGATGTTGCCGTAGAAGTTGCTCACCAACATCATCGGATAGCGCTCATGCAATTCTTCAAGCATGGGGCGAGCCTCGTTGATGCACGCGCGTGCAGCATTGTCGCAGTAACCTGCGATTTCCTCCACCCACCGGTCGCGCGTCGCGTCATCGATGGGGTCGGGGAGGAAGCTCAGCTCCAGAGCCACTTTCTTGAGCAAGAGCGTGTGAAAATCATCTTGCGGCAGGATGATGCGTTCACGCGCCAGGGCGCGCTCTCCCTCGACATAGGCCGTGCGGAACGTCTCTTTGTCGATGGGCACACCTGCCTGTTGATAACCTTGCCACAGCACCTCGCTCCAGTGCACACCGCGGCTGTCGAGCGTGCCGCCATAGTCAAAGATGATGCCTTTAATCATATCCAATGAATTCGCGTTGAACTATTAAAAACTCGCTTCACTCTAATTGCTTCTCTCTCCTCGGAGGCACCAGCCGCTCAATCGTCCTTCGTCAGGTCAAGTTTCACGTTGTCGCGCCCGCGGTCCTGGAACAGCTTGGGCAGCGGATTTTTGCGTTCCTCGTCATAGCGCACGCGGTTGCGGCACACGTCAAGGGCCGTGTAGATGGCTTGGCGCATCGATGACTCGTTGGCGATGCCCTGTCCGGCGATGTCATATCCTGTGCCGTGGTCGGGGCTGGTGCGCACGATGGGCAGACCGGCGGTGAAGTTCACGCCCTCGTCCATCGCGATGGTCTTGAAAGGTGCCAGGCCCTGGTCATGATACATGGCCAGCACGCCGTCGAAACGACGGTAGTGGCGCGCCCCGAAGAAGCCGTCGGCGGCATAGGGTCCGAAGCACATCACACCGTCCTCGTCATAGGACAGCTGCATGGCGGGAATGATCACGTCGCGTTCCTCGGTGCCCAAGATGCCGTTCTCGCCCGCATGGGGGTTGATGGACAGCACGGCGATGCGGGGGCGCTCGGTGTAGAAGTCGCGTTTCAATGACTCGTTGAACAGGCGCAACTTCGCGCGCAACCCCTCGACAGTGATGGCCGCTGGCACTTGTGCCAGCGGCAGATGTGTCGTGGCCAATGCGATGCGCAGATTGTGGGTGCACATCACCATCAGGGCTTTGTTGCCGTCGCCAGCAGCGCTCTCGAGATACTCGGTGTGTCCCGGGAACTTGAAATCCTCGCTCTGGATATTCTCCTTGCTGATGGGTGCCGTGACCAGCGCGTCGATGAGTCCCGCTTTCAGGTCGCGCACAGCCGCCTCGAGAGCAAGGAACGAAGCTAGACCGGCTTGTTTGCTGGGGTGTCCCAGTTCCACCTTCACGTCCTGATTGATGCATTCGACCAGGTTGGGCATGTTCTCTTTCAGGCGCTCGGCGCTTTTCGTGTGATTGATCTGGAAGCCAGGCAGATTGCAGGCATTGCGGTGGTAGCTCACTATCTTGCTGGAGCCGTACATCACGGGGATGCACAGGTCCATCATCTCGGGCAGGCTCACCGCCTTCAGTGCCACCTCGATGCCGATGCCGTTGGTGTCACCCAGGGTGATGCCGACCCTCAAACGTTTCTTCTTATCTTCACTCATTTCTTTATTTATCGTCTTTTGTTCAAATTTCAAACTGCAAAAATACAACTATTTTCC
>CACZVR010000054.1 GCA_902784675.1 uncultured Bacteroidales bacterium
GAATAAAAACTAAAGATTATGTCTATAGATAATATACTTGCCGAGGCTACAGCGTTGGCTGTGAAAGAATTGTATGGTGTGGATTTCCCCGCCGAGAAGATTGTTCCCCAAACCACCAAGAAGGAGTTCGAGGGCAACGAGACGATTGTAGTGTTCCCGTTCTTGAAGGCGTCGCACAAGGCGCCCGATGTGACGGCACAGGAAATCGGTGAGCACATGCTGGCGCACTGCGAGGCGGTGGAGAAATTCAACGTCATCAAGGGCTTCCTCAACATCACCATCAAGCCGTCGTTCTGGACCGGTGTGCTCAAGCACGTCGCCCAGACGCCCGATTACGGCTTCACGCCTGTCACCGACGACAGTCAGCTGGTGATGATTGAGTATTCCTCGCCCAACACCAACAAGCCTCTGCATCTGGGCCATGTGCGCAACAATTTGTTGGGCTACAGCCTCTCCAAAATCATGGAGGCCAACGGCTACAAAGTCGTTAAGACCAACATCGTTAACGACCGTGGCATCCACATCTGCAAGTCGATGCTCGCTTGGCTCAAGTGGGGCAACGGCGCTACACCCGAGTCCACCGGCAAGAAGGGTGACCACCTCATCGGTGACTTCTATGTAGCCTTCGACAAGCACTACAAAGCCGAAATAAAGGAACTCATCGACAAGGGCATGAGTCCTGAGGAGGCCGAGAAGCAGGCGCCCCTCATCCAGGAGGCACACGACATGTTGCGTCGCTGGGAGGCTGGCGACCCCGAGGTGCGCGCCCTGTGGGAAAAGATGAACAACTGGGTATATGCAGGATTTGACGAGACCTACCGCCGCATGGGCGTCTCGTTTGACAAGATATACTACGAGAGTGACACCTATCTCGTGGGCCGCGACACCGTGCTCGAGGGCTTGGACAAGGGCCTGTTCTACCGCAAGGAGGACAATAGCGTGTGGGCTGACCTCACGCCCGACGGCCTCGACCACAAGCTCTTGCTGCGCAGCGACGGCACCTCGGTCTATATGACCCAGGATATCGGCACCGCACAGTTGCGCTACAAGGACTATCCCATCGACCGCATGATCTATGTCGTGGGCAACGAGCAGAACTACCACTTCCAGGTGCTCTCACTGTTGCTCGACAAGCTCGGCTTCAAGTGGGGCAAGGACCTGGTGCACTTCTCCTACGGCATGGTGGAACTGCCCAACGGCAAGATGAAGTCACGCGAGGGCACCGTCGTTGATGCCGACGAACTCATGGACGAGATGATTGCCACCGCCACCGACATGGCCAACGAGCCCGGCCGTCTGCAGGGCGTCCCCGAGGACGAGCGCGACGATGTGCTGCGCATGATCGGCTTGGGTGCCTTGAAGTATTTCATCCTCAAGGTGGATCCTCGCAAGACCATGCTCTTCGACCCCAGCGAGTCCATCGACTTCAACGGCAACACCGGCCCCTTCATCCAGTACACTTATGCCCGCATCCAGTCGGTATTGCGCAAGTGCTGTGACAATTACCTCACGGCCGACATCAGCGCCGTGGCTCCCAACGAAAAGGAGACCTCGCTTATCCAGAAGCTGGCCGACTTCACTACCGTTGTCGCCGATGCAGGACGCAACTACAGCCCCGCACTCATCGCCAACTACGTCTATGACTTGGCCAAGGAATACAACCAGTTCTATCACGACTGCAGCATCCTCAAGGAAATGGACGAGCCCTTGCGTTGCTTCCGTCTCTTGCTCAGCGCCACGGTGGCCGACGTCATCTGCCGCGCCATGTCGCTGTTGGGCATCGAAATGCCCCAGCGCATGTGATTCTTGGCACGAAATTTGCACCATAAGGACTAAAAACTAAGGACTAAAAATATGAACAACTGGAATTATAATGAGACGAACGGCTTCCAGACTGCCGTTCAGGCCGAGAACGAAGCCACGCTGCAGCGCTATGTCGCCAGCGTGATGCGTCGTGTGTATGGTAAGATGACATTGGGACTGCTGGTCACCGCTATCGTTGCCTTCCTGATTGTGTCTAGCGAAACGGCATTGGCTTTGATCTTCAGTTCATCGGCGACAATTTGGATTTTGTTCGCAGTAGAGTTGGGCTTGGTCATCTATTTGAGTGCTCGCATCGAAAAACTCAGTACAGTAACAGCATCGGCATTGTTCTATGCCTACAGTGCGCTGAACGGTGTGGTGTTGGCCCCCATTTTCCTGGCCTACACAGGCACCTCGATCGCAGTCACCTTTGCCATCACGGCAGGAACCTTTGGGGCGATGACCATCTTTGGCTATGTGACCCGTCAGGACTTGTCTAAAATCGGATCCTACCTCTTCATGGCGCTGATTGGACTCATCCTGTGTACCATAGTCAACCTGTTCATGCGCAGCTCGATGATGAGCTTGCTCATCAGCTGTGCTGGCGTGCTCATCTTCGTGGGCCTCACCGCATGGGACACCCAGGCCATCAAGCGCATGACTGCCGAGGCCGATCCCTCGATGGTCGGCAAGGTTGCCACGATGGGCGCCTTGACCCTCTACCTCGACTTTATCAACCTGTTCTTGTATCTGCTGCGCTTCTTCGGCAACCGCAACTGATGCAGTTCACACAGCCTAATCATATCAACCTCGGTAACATTGCTTGCCGGGGTTGAGTTTTTTTGTCAGTAGCGATGGCGGTTTGTCGGGAATGTCGTATATTTGTCGTTTTAATAACCAAAATCAATGATTGAAAAGATGAAAAAGATTTACACATTCGCGATGTTGACTTTACTGCCCTTGATGATGATGGGGCAGGGCTGGCCTTCGGGTTTTAGTGGCGTGATGCTGCAGGGCTTCTATTGGGACTCCTACAATGACTCCAAGTGGACGGTACTGGAAGCTCAAGCCGATGAATTCGCCGAGTTTTTCAAGTTGGTGTGGATTCCGCAGAGCGCCAACTGCGGTGGCACCTCGATGGGCTATGATGACCTGTACTGGTTCACTAACTATAATAGCTCCTTCGGCAGCAAGACACAACTGCAGTCGATGATCAACACCTTCAAGAGCAAGGGCATCGGCACTATCGCCGATGTGGTCTTGAACCATCGTCGCAACGTCTCGAACTGGGTGGATTTCCCGGCCGAGAACTACAACGGTGTGACCTATCAGCTCAAGTCCACCGACATCTGCCGTGACGATGACAACGGAGCGACACTCTCATGGGCCAACACCAACGGCTACTCCTTGAGCAGCAACAACGACACTGGCGAGGGCTGGGGTGGCTTGCGCGACCTCGACCACACCAGCACCAACGTGCAGACCAATGTCAAGGCCTATGTCAAGATGCTGCTCGACGATCTGGGCTATGCAGGCTTCCGCTATGACATGGTCAGGGGATATGCGGCCCAATACACGGGCATGTATAATGCCTATGCTGCTCCCACCTATTCGGTGGGCGAGTATTGGGATGGCAATGTGAACGCTGTCAAGGCTTGGGTCAATGGCACCAAGGTCAACAATGTGATCCAGAGTGCTGCCTTTGATTTCCCGTTCCGTTACACCATCCGCGATGCCGTGAACAACAACCAATGGACCAGTCTGGGCGGTAGTGGCAAGGGCCTGTGCATGGACAGCAGTTACAAGCGCTATGCGGTGACCTTCGTCGAGAATCACGATACGGAGTACCGCAGTGCCAGCTATCCGCAGGATCCCATCACTCAGAATGTCGAGGCTGCCAATGCCTATCTGCTCGCGATGCCTGGCACGCCTTGCATCTTCCTCAAGCAGTGGAAAGAATACAAGGAGAGCATCAAGCAGATGATTTATGCCCGTCAGTTGGCTGGTATCACCAACACCAGTTCGACGGCTCAACAGGCCTCCAGCAGCGCCCAGAATTACTATGCCCAGCGTACCACGGGAACGCGCGGCGCCTTGATCATCGCAGTGGGCAACACCAGCTACACGATTCCCAGCGACTTCGTCGTCGTGACGAGCGGCACCAACTACCGCATGGCTTTGAGCAAGAGCACCGAGACCGCTTGGGCTAGCGTGCCCAGTGGCAAGCACGATAATCCGTTCACCGTCGCGCTTACCACCGTCAGCGCCTCGTCCGCTGCGCAGCTCGTCTATACACTCGACGGTAGCCAGCCCAGCGCCACCAACGGCACCGTAGTGGCCGACGGCAGCACCATCAACATCAGGAGGAGTTGCGTCCTCAAGGCCGGCTTGCTCATCAACGGGACAGTGACTGGTGTCATCACTCGCAACTACACGGTGGTGAACGAGGACTATGACGCCTACGAGATCACGGTCTTCCTCAAGGACCCGACTGCAGCGCCCAACAATTGGCCCCGTGTGACCTACTACTGCTGGGACAGCAACGGTCAGCAGTTGTGTGGCGGATGGCCTGGTGAGGTGATTACCGACACCCGCGTGGTGCATGGAGAGACTTTCTACTACAAGACCTTCACCATCACCAGCAGCCAGTATAACGTGAATTTCGTCTTCAGTCAGGGTGGCAGCAACGCCAGCAGCTATCAGACGGTGGACGTGACGGGCGTGCGTCAGACCTCGTTCTTCGAAGTGACGACCCAGACCAACAAATTCCAGGTTGCCAATGTGACGGCTC
Organism: uncultured Bacteroidales bacterium; assembly: GCA_902784675.1. GTDB lineage: Bacteria > Bacteroidota > Bacteroidia > Bacteroidales > Muribaculaceae > Sodaliphilus. The sequence goes on from CACZVR010000054.1 coordinate 4,595, forward strand.
AGTACCTTCCTTACCTTGACCACGATGTGGAGCCGGGTGACGTGAATGGCAATTTCTCGATCGACATGGACGATTTGTCGACATTGATCAATTACCTGTTGACGGGCGATGCGAGCCTGATCGATCCGGTGGGAGCCAATGTGAATGAAACTGGCGGTATTGACATGGACGATTTGTCGGCGCTGATTAACTACTTGCTCACCCACTGACACGCTTGTCAAGGGCGCAGAGCAGGAAAAATGGCAAAAATGAGCGGGTAATCCCCGGAGATTTGCTAACTTTGCACCTCAATTATGATGATTGAAGCTCGAAATATTGTCAAACGCTACGGTGACCTTGAAGTGCTCAGGGGTGTTGACCTGGATATCGCTCAGGGCGAGATTGTGTCCATTGTCGGTCCCAGTGGAGCTGGAAAGACGACCTTGCTGCAGATCATTGGCACGCTCGAAGCACCGAACGGTGGCGAGGTCTGCTACGAGGGCAAAAACGTGCTGTCGCTCAAGGACCGTGAATTGGCGCACTTCCGCAACCGCAACATCGGTTTCGTGTTCCAGTTCCATCAGTTGCTGCCCGAATTCACGATGCTGGAGAATGTCGCCATTCCGGCATTGCTGGGTGGGGACAACCGCAGCGACGCTTATGCCCGGGCCAAGCGATTGCTCGAGCGCATGCATTTGTCCGACCGCTTGGATCACAAGCCCTCGCAGTTGAGCGGTGGCGAGTGCCAGCGGGTGGCAGTGGCGCGTGCTTTGATCAATAGTCCCAAGGTCATCCTTGCCGATGAGCCTTCGGGTAGCCTTGACTCGCAGAACAAGCAAGAGCTTCACCGGCTCTTCTTTGAACTGCGTGACGAGTTGAACCAGACGTTTATTATTGTCACCCATGACGAGGGACTGGCGTCTCAGGCCGACCGCATCATGCACATGCGCGACGGCATGATTGTTGACCAGACCTCACGCACTGTTGCGCCATGAAAAAAGCCTGGTTGTTGACCATATCGCTCATCGCGCTCCTGTTTGCCTTCGCTTCGTGCGACAAGCAGGAGGACATCGATCGCGCCTACACCGATTATCGCTACGATATCGTGACCTATTTGGGGCAGAACGACAAGGGGGCGGTGTTCGAGTATCTGGGGCATGGTGACTCGGTCGCCGTCAGGTTGCAGTCAGGAGTGTCATTCGACGGCGAGGACATCAAGGAACACCAGCGTGTGCTGCTGCGCTATGATTTCGCCGACCAACTGGCTTCACCCAGCCGCAACATCAACGTCTATGGATGCAATGCCATCTTCAGCGACTCGTTGCGACAGACGACGATGACCCCCGACAGTTTGCCTGCTCGTGAGGTGAAGTTGAGGAGCCTGTGGCGCACGGGCGAGTTCATCAACCTGCACTGCCAGGTCGAGTACACGGGCAAGGCCCGCACACTCATGCTCGTTGCCGATGGCAAGACCCTCAACAGCGACACCGTGTACTGCTATCTGGTGCATGACCTCAGGGGCGAGCAGGGAACCTTCTGGCGTGACTGCTATGCGTCGTTCAACGTGGGCGCCTTGTGGCACAAGCCCACCTTCAAGTGTATGAGAATCGTCATTAATGACTTGACATATCCCGAAATCCGTTATCGTGATTTCATGAAATAAAGGTAACATTTATAGTTTTCTAAAGAAAGAATAAAAAGAATTATGGCAAACGAAAATCAGAATCAAAACCAGATTAAAATCGAACTTCCCAAGGAAGAGTTGCAAGGACGTTACGCTAATATGGCCATGATAGCCCACGGTCCCAACGATTTCTTTATTGATATGATCCTGCGCGGTCCCAACATGCCGCAGGCACGCGTCCAGAGTCGCATCATCATGGCGCCTCAGCATGCCAAGGAACTCATGTTCGCCTTGCAGGAGAACATCCGCCGCTACGAGAGCAACTTTGGCGAGATCAAGATCAACCGTCCTGCCGGCAACGGCAACATCATGGACTTCCCCCTGCCCAAGGGACAAGCCTAAATAGGAGTTAGACGTGAGAAGTTAGGAGTGAGGTGTTAATTTACTAAAGCCTGACGCCTAAAACCTAAAACCTAAAAAACTGAGAGAAAATGGAACATCCTTTGTTCATCTACAACACCCTCACTCGTCGCAAGGAGCATTTCAAGCCCTTGAACGAGCCGATGGTGGGCATGTACGTCTGCGGCCCCACAGTCTATGGCGATCCCCATCTGGGACACACCAGGCCGGCCATCACTTTCGACGTGCTGTTCCGCTATCTGCAGCAGCTGGGCTACAAGGTGCGCTATGTGCGCAACATCACCGATGTGGGCCATCTGGAACATGACGCCGACGAGGGTGAAGACAAGATTGCTAAAAAGGCACGCCTTGAGCAGTTGGAACCCATGGAGGTAGCGCAGTACTACACCAACCGTTACCATGCCGCCATGCAGGCCCTCAACGTGCTGCCTCCCAGCATCGAGCCTCATGCCACTGGACACATCATCGAGCAGGAGGAACTGGTGAAGCAAATCATGGAGAACGGCTATGCCTACGAGAGCAACGGCAGCATCTATTTTGACACTCAAGCCTACAACCGTGACCATCGTTACGGTGTGCTCTCGGGACGCAACCTTGATGACATCCTCGATGCCAGTCGTGAGCTGGAAGGCGTGGGTGAGAAGCGCAATCAGGCCGACTTTGCCTTGTGGAAGAAGGCCCAGCCCGAGCACATCATGCGCTGGCCTTCGCCTTGGAGCGACGGTTTCCCCGGTTGGCACTGCGAGTGCACGGCCATGGGACGCAAGTATCTGGGCAAGCATTTCGATATCCACGGCGGTGGCATGGACCTCGTGTTCCCGCACCACGAGTGCGAGATCGCTCAGGCTGTCGCCAGCCAGGGCGACGAGATGGTGCACTATTGGATGCACAACAACATGATCACCATCAACGGCCAGAAGATGGGCAAGTCCCTGGGTAACTTCATCACCCTGGAGCAGTTCTTCACGGGTAATCATCCCGCACTGACCCAGGCCTACTCCCCGATGACCATCCGCTTCTTCATCCTTCAGGCACATTACCGCGGCACTGTGGACTTCAGCAACGAGGCCCTGCAGGCAGCCGAGAAAGCCCTGGAGCGTGCCCTTGACGGCTGGCATCGCCTGAATGCCCTCACGGCTGCACCGCAGTCGTCGGTAACCCTCGAGAATTACCGCCAGCGTTGCGCCGATGCGATGAACGACGACCTGAACACGCCCACGGTCATCGCCACCCTGTTTGATGCCTGCAAGGTCATCAATCAGGCCAACGATGGCAAGATGGCCCTCTCACAGGCCGACATCGACGAGCTCAAGAGCGTCTTCCAGACCTATCTGTTCGATGTGCTTGGCATCCGTGACGATGCAGCAGGTGGTGACAGCGTCAACCTGGAGCCTTACCGTCAAGCCGTTGACTTGTTGTTGGAGATGCGTCGCACCGCCAAAGCCAACAAGGACTGGGCAACCAGCGACCTCATCCGTGACAAACTCAGTGAGTTTGGTTTCGAGGTTAAAGATACCAAGGACGGCTTCGAGTGGAAAGTGAAGTGATTAAAACACGCAACCCACAATCGGGTTGCGTGTTTGATAATTAATTATTGGCCAGTAAGAGAACTAATGGCTAACGACCCTCTCATATCGGTCATCGTGCCCGTCTATAACGCTGCGGCATTTCTGGATCAGTGTCTGGCGAGCATTGTCGGTCAGACCTATCACAATCTGGAAATTCTGGTCGTGGATGACGGTAGCACCGACGGCAGCGCCGAGATGTGCGACCGTTGGGCTGGACGTGATGGGCGCATACGCGTCACCCATCAGCCCAATGGCGGCCATTCGGCAGCGCGCAATACCGCGCTGGATGTCATGACGGGTTCATTAGTCACGATGGTGGACAGCGACGATGTGCTCCACCCCAAGTTTGTGAGCACCTTGTTGGACCTCATGAGTAGCAGCGATGCCGATATTGCGGTCTGCGATTACATTCCCTTCAGCAGCGCCACAGTATCGTTTCCCGATCAAATAACATCGCCCGTTGTGAGTCACTACAACCAACACGAGGCGCTGTTGGCGGTCTTCTATCAGCACGGGTTGACGCATTCACCTTGGGCGCGCTTGTTCAAGGCTTCGCTGTTCGATGGTTTGCGTTTCCCTTTGGGCATCATCTATGAGGACTTGGCGATCATCTATCCCTTGCTGCAACGCTGCCAGCGTGTGGCAACCACATCCAGTGTGTTGTATGGCTATCGCCAGCACGGCAGCAACAGCATGAGGGTCTTCTCGCCAAGGCGGGCAGCCGTGCTTGACGTGAGCGAACGTCTTGAACGTCAGATACTCAGTGACGATCCGCAATACCTGGCGGCCGTCCGCAGCCGATTGCTCAGCGCCTATTTCAATATCCTGTTGCTCAGCAATCAGGACAAGGACGCTGACCACCGGCAACTGCAGGACCGCTGTTGGGCCGGTATCAAACGCTTGCGGTGGAATTGCTTGCTTGACGGCAACGTGAGGCTCAAAAACAAGTTAGGCATTATCGCCTCATTGCCAGGAAGATGGTTCCTGTGTGATGTCATTGGCAGGCATTACCAACCCAAGCCATAGAAATCGGAAAAAATCAGGACGAGCACCGGAAATGATGGGGTGATGTGACATTATCTCGGTTTCGCATAAAAATTATGCCGATTGATAGAAATTATTTTGATGGTAAGATATTGTTGCTTTCCTTTGTGCTGTCAAAAAGAATGAAGAGAATATTAAGTTAAAAAAAAACTTGCATAAATCAGTACCATGATTTGGGTTTAGTTAAAGTTTTTAGGCTTCAGAACACAACAGGAACAGGCGGGATGTGAACTCCGCCTGTTTTATTTTCTGCACCTCAGCTGCAATACTGTTTGTGCCTTGAAAATGCAATCGCTGAAAATGGGCAGGTTATGATTGTCTATTGGGGTTTTATTTGTACCTTTGCACCGCCTTAACGAGAAGGCATAATTTTTAACCGATGAAAGAGAACGAAAAACCTGAAAAAGGGAATCAGATTATAGAGGAAGCGGCGCAGGCTGAGTACAAGTACGGCTTTGTGACCGACATCGAGACCGAGGTCATCCCCAAGGGACTTGACGAGGATGTGGTGCGCCGCATCTCGGCCCTGAAAGGTGAGCCCGAATGGCTGCTGGAGTTCCGCTTGAAGGCCTACCGCCACTGGCTGACGCTCAAGCAACCCACTTGGGGCCATGTCCATGTGCCCGAGATCGACTATCAGGACATCAGCTACTATGCCGCGCCTCGCAAGAAGAAAGATGGAGAGAAAAAGGAGATTGACCCTGAACTGAAGAAGACGTTCGACAAACTGGGCATTCCCCTCGAGGAGCAGTTGCGCTTGAGCGGCATGGCGGTCGACGCTGTGATGGACAGCGTGAGTGTCAAGACGACCTATCGCGAGCGTCTGGCCGAGCTGGGCGTCATCTTCTGCTCCATGAGCGAGGCCGTGAAGGACTACCCCGACCTGGTGCGCAAGTACCTGGGCAAGGTGGTGCCTTATACCGACAATTTCTACGCGGCTTTGAATTCAGCTGTCTTCAGCGACGGCTCGTTTGTGTACATTCCCAAGGGGGTGCGATGCCCGATGGAACTGTCCACCTATTTCCGCATCAATGCTGCCCAGACGGGCCAGTTCGAGCGCACGCTCATCGTGGCCGATGACGATGCTTACGTCTCCTACCTGGAGGGCTGCACTGCGCCCATGCGCGACGAGAACCAGCTGCATGCTGCCATCGTCGAGATTATCGTCGAGGATCGTGCCGAGGTCAAGTACAGCACAGTTCAGAACTGGTATCCCGGCGACAAGGACGGCAAGGGTGGTATCTACAACCTGGTGACTAAGCGCGGCTTGTGCCGTGGTGACCACAGCAAGCTCTCGTGGACCCAGGTCGAGACGGGCAGTGCCATCACCTGGAAATATCCCAGCTGTGTGCTCAAGGGCGACTATTCGACCGGTGAGTTCTACAGCGTGGCACTGACCAACAACTGGCAGGAGGCCGACACGGGCACCAAGATGATTCACCTGGGCAAGCACAGCACCAGCACCATCGTGAGCAAGGGCATCAGCGCCGGTCACAGCCAGAACAGCTATCGCGGTATGGTCAAGATTGCGCCCAAGGCAACCGGCTGCCGTAATTTCACCCAGTGTGACAGTTTGCTGTTGAGCGACACCAGCGGTGCCCACACGTTCCCCGTCATCGAGGTGGGAAATGACACGTCGGTGGTTGAACACGAAGCGACGACGAGCAAAATCAACGAGGACCAGATTTTCTATTGCAACCAGCGTGGTATCCCCACCGAGGACGCCGTTGGGCTCATCGTCAACGGCTATGCCAAGGAGGTGATGGCCAAGTTGCCGATGGAGTTTGCCGTCGAGGCCCAAAAACTCCTCAGCGTTTCGCTCGAAGGCTCCGTTGGCTAAAAGGCTCCCCCTGGTTCACCGTGCCGTGACTTGTCACGGCCAACAAAAGGATAAAACTAAAAACGACAATACAATGTTAATTATTAAGGATTTACAGGCCTCTATCGAGGATAAGCAGATATTGAAAGGCGTGAACTTGACAGTCAAGCCTGGTGAGGTGCATGCCATCATGGGCCCCAACGGCTCAGGCAAGAGCACCTTGAGCGCTGTGCTCACGGGTAACCCCGCCTACACGGTGACCGGTGGCAGCGTCGAGTTCTACGGCAAGGACCTGTTGGCGCTTTCCCCCGAGGATCGCGCCCATGAGGGCCTGTTCTTGAGTTTCCAGTATCCCGTTGAGATTCCCGGTGTGTCGATGGTTAACTTCATGCGCACTGCAATGAACGAGAAACGCAAGTACTTCGGCCAGGAACCTTTGTCTGCTGCCGATTTCTTGAAAATCATGCGTGAAAAACGCAGCATCGTGCAACTTGACAACAAACTCGCGTCGCGTGCCGTCAACGAGGGTTTCTCGGGCGGTGAGAAAAAGCGCAACGAGATTTTCCAAATGGCGATGCTCGAGCCACGCCTGAGCATTCTGGACGAGACCGATAGCGGCTTGGACATCGATGCCTTGCGCATCGTGGCTAGCGGCGTGAACACGCTCAAGAGCAAGGACAATGCCACCATCGTCATCACCCACTATCAGCGTCTGCTGGATTACATCAAGCCCGACTTTGTGCATGTGCTCTACAAGGGACGCATCGTCATGAGCGCCGGTCCCGAACTGGCCCTGGAGCTTGAGGAAAAGGGTTATGACTGGATTAAGGAACAAGTCGACGCACAGCAATAAACGGCCATGAACGCGCTCAAGCAATATATTGACTTGTATGATGAGTGCCGCACACTCATCGAGCAGCAGTCGCCCGCCTTGCTGAACACCCTGCGTGAACACGCCCGTGAAAAACTGGAAACGGCGCGACTGCCTCGCAAGGGCTGTGAGGACTACGAGGCAACCGACCTGGAAGCTGTGTTCGCTCATGACTATGGCGTGAACATCAATCGCCTGCCCTTTGATGCCGATCCGGGCGAGACTTTTCACTGCGATGTGCCCAACATGAGCACTTGCCTGTATTATTCCAGTAATGATGCTTTCCACAGCAGCGCCACCGCCGAACGCAACATTGGCCAGGTAGTGGTGGAACCCTTCAGCATGGCAGCGGTCGATCATCCCGAGTTGATGAACGCCCACTATGGCCGATTGGCAAGTCTGGATAATCCCACCACGGCGCTCAACAGCTTGCTGGTTCAAGATGGTCTGTTGATTTATGTCCCCGACGGGGTAGCGGCCGAGCGCCCCATCCAGTTGGTGAACATCTTCAATGCTGCCCTCGACATGATGGTGCAGCGTCGGTTGCTCATTGTCGTGGGAAAGAATGCCAGCGTGAAGATTCTCGCTTGTGATCACACCCAAAGTCCCGATTATAACTACCTGAATAATCAGGTGATTGAGATTGTGGCTATGCAGGGCAGCACGATTGACTTCTATGACATGGAGGAGAGCACCCCCAAGACCCATCGTGTGTCGTCCATCTATGTGGATCAGCATGAGGGCAGCAACGTGCTCATCGACGGCATCACGCTCGTCAACGGTTTCACCCGCAACAACTACCATGTCGAGGTTAATGGTGAGCATGCCGAGACCCAGTTGCTGGGCATGACCATCGCCAGTGGGGAGCAGCATGTGGACAGTCACACCTTCATCAGTCACAACGCACCTCGTTGTCACAGCAACGAGATGTTCAAGTATGTGCTCAACGATAATGCGGTGGGCGCCTTTGCCGGCAAGATTTTGGTCAAGTCCAACTGTCCCCGTGTCGAGGCCTATCAGGGCAACCGCAACTTGTGCGGCTCTCCCACGGCCAAGATGTACACCAAGCCTCAACTCGAGATTTACACCGACGATGTGATGTGCTCTCATGGTTCGGCAGTGGGCCAGCTTGACGAGGATGCGCTGTTCTACATGCGCACCCGTGGCATCGGCATCGACGAGGCGCGCCGCCTGTTGATGCAGGCCTTTGTCGCCGACGTCATTGACGGCGTGCGTTTGGATGCCCTCAAGGACCGTCTCCACTACTTGGTGGAGAAACGTTTTGCAGGCACGTTGAGCAACTGCGCAGGCTGCATGCAAGCTTGTCGCCCCAACAATAAGTGAGGAATAATGGATTCTTTAGATATCAAACGGATTCGCGAGGATTTCCCTATCTTGCAACGCCAGATTGAGGGCCGCCCCCTTATCTATCTGGACAATGCCGCCACGTCACAAACGCCGCGTCCCGTCGTCGAGGCGATTGACAGGATGTATTACCACTACAAGGCCAACGTGCACCGCGGTGTTCACACCTTGTCGCAGGAAGCCACCGACCTTGTGGAACTCACACGCGAAAAGGTGCGTGCCTTCATCAATGCCGGCAGTGTGGAGGAGGTGATTTTCACCCGCGGTACCACCGAGGGAATCAACTTGGTGGCATCCTCCTTCGGTCAGATGCTGGAGACTGGCGAC
>CACZVR010000055.1 GCA_902784675.1 uncultured Bacteroidales bacterium
GGCTATGACGTTACCGACCACATGATTTACATCTATGGCACTAACAACAGTTACTGGCCCCTGTTCACTTGGCGCATCGGTATCCAGGTTTACTACACCGACCATGGTGTCAAGACTGCCAGCGACATCGTTTACCTGGAGGTGTTCCCCAATCCCAACCCTGACACTGCAGTCAGCGAGTTAAATGCCGTTAAGTCAGTTGCCGATGTCCGCTACTACAATATGGCTGGCCAGGAGATAGCAGAGCCCCAAGGCATTGCCATCAAGGTGACAACTTACTCTGATGGCACTGTCAACACTGTTAAAGTCGTCAAGTAGTATAGCCCAGAGAGCATGACAATCATTATCAATTAAATATCAACCGTTAATGAAGAGATTATTGTTATTGACCGCATTGATGATTGCTTCAATGCAAATGTTTAGTGCCAATGTTGACCTGGCTACCGCCCGGGCAACTGCGCAACAGTATGCTGCCAGTAAGATGGATAACGGCAAGATGATGGCTCCGTCGGCAATCGACATGAAGTTGGTTAAGCAGGAAATGAACTCCGACAAGCCCGGCACCGCCGTGTACTACATCTTTAACACCGTCGACCACTTTATCATCATCTCGGGTGATGACCGCGCCAGGACCGTGCTCGCCTATGGTGACCGTCCCATCAAGGACCTGAATCGTATGCCTGCCAACATGAAGTATTGGCTCGGTGTCTACAAGCAGGAGTTGGAGTATCTGCAAGCTCATCCCGAGATTGCCGCCGATCAGTCGCTCAATGCCGTTCCCACCAGGGGCGTCAGCGTGGAGCCGCTGCTTACAGCCTTGTGGGACCAACTGGAGCCCTACTACAACCACTGCCCCGTGTACAATGGCCAGTTGTGTGTGACCGGCTGCCCCGCAACCTCACTGGCAATGGTGTTCTATTACTGGAAATTCCCTGTGGGCCCCGTTCCCGCTGTCAGTGGCTATAACAACTACAGTTACGGTTTCCAGGTCGAGGCTTTGCCCGGAACGACCTTTGACTGGGATAACATGATTGACGATTACAGGTCTGGCTATACCGAGGCTCAAGCCGATGCCGTAGCATGGCTCATGCGCTACATCGGTCAGGAAGAGCAGATGGACTACACTCCCACGGGCAGTGGCGCCTATAGCAGTGACATCCTGCGCGCCGTCAAGTTCTTTGGCTATAATCAGGAGACCGCCGCTCTCCACTATAAGTACTCCTATAGCAACAGGAAGAGTTAATCAATAACCGCCCCATCGTGTATAGTGCCTATGACAGTTCTGCAGGCGGTCATGCCTTCAATGTTGACGGCTATGACGCTAACGACGATACCTACCACATCAACTGGGGCTGGAGCGGTGACTACAACTGCTACTGCCCGCTCAACGCATTCAGCGACGGTGAATACTACAACTTCACCAACGACCAGCAGATGGTTATCGGTATCCAGCCGCCATATCTGGGACCGACCATCACCACCAGCGCCCTTAACATGGCCATCGAGTCCTATGCCGAGAAGTCGGCCACCCAGGTGCTTTCGGTGTTCGGCTACTACCTCGATCATGATGTGACCGTTACCCTCGACGACCCCAATGGTGTCTTCTCGATTGACGTTAACCATATCGCCTTGAGCGAGGTCGAGAGCGGAAAGGACATCACCATTACCTATGCTCCTCAGGAGGTGGGCACCCACAATGCCACCATCACCCTGAGTAGCGAGAATGCCGAGGACGTTGTCGTCAACATCGTGGGCACCTCGGTGTTTGAGACCCACGATCCCGTGATGCTCGAGGCCAATGAGGAATACATCCACCTCACCGGATTCCGAGCCGACTGGACCGATGAGACTCCTGCCAAGAATGTAGAGAGTTACACCCTTGAGGTGGCCACCAAGGCCATCACCGCTCTGCTGGGCGAGACCGACTGGAGTGACCTCACTTCTCAGAGCAGCAGTGTGATTTCCCACTGGCAGGACTATTTCCCCGAGGGCTGGGAGTATCAAGGTAGCCAGCTCTTCACCGGCAATGGTTGCCTCCAGCTGGGTTCTGGCGGTGCCATCATCTCTCCCGAATATGATTTGACGGGTTATGACAAGGTCACCGTCAAGATGCGTGCCCAGTGTTATAATTCGTGGTGGAACTCGGGTGTAACCATCTCTACTAGCCTGCAATCCGTGCATGTGGACCTTGCCACCCAGTACACCGATTATGTCTTCGTCCTGGATTGCACTGACATCGAGCGGATTACCATCCGTGGCGACTACTATCCCAACAATTATGGCCAGATCGAGAGCATTCAGATTTATGCCGGCGATGCCAGCGAGCCTACGAAACTCCGTGACGTGAATGAGGAAGGCGATGCAACTTATCGATTGATTAGCGGCATCACCCCCGACAAATTCTACACGGTTAAGAATCTGACTGCCGGCGGCACCTTCTTCTTCCGCGTGAAGGCTCATTACACCGATGACACCTGGAGCGCCTGGAGCAAGGCCAAGACTGTTACCCTGCATGGCAATGCTGAGCATCAGCCAGGTGACCTGGATCACAGTGGCAACGTGAATATGGATGACTTGACCGCATTGATCAACCTGTTGTTGACGAGCGATCCTGGTGCGTCATGTGTGACTTGTGCCGATGTTGATGAGAATGGCAACGTGGGTATGGATGACTTGACCGAACTGATCAATATGCTGCTCACGAGCAATTGATTCGTGCTAACTCAACAAGAATAATCAATATATGAGCGAGCCCGCGTCAACATCGACGCGGGCTCGCTTGTTTTGGGTTATGCTGGTGAGTGATTACCAGATGATGGCGCGGTCGGTGGGATCGAGCCACATCTTGTCACCGGCCTTGATGCCGAAGGCTTCAAAGAAGGTGTCGATGTTCCTCAGCGTGGCGTTCACGCGGTAGCGGCCGATGCTGTGGGGGTCGCTCTTGGTCTGCTGGAAGATGGCCTCCTCGGTCATGTTGTCGGCCCAGATGCGTCCATAGCTCAGGTAGAAGCGTTGAGCAGGAGTGAAGCCGTCAATCATCTTGTTGTCACGGAACTGCTGCGTGGTGCGGAAGGCATCATAGGCGATGCGCAGACCGCCCTGGTCGGCGATGTTCTCGCCCAGGGTGAGATGGCCGTTGGCATGCTGATCCTTCACTACAACGATCTCGTCGAACTGTGCGGCAAGTTTCTCGGCAGCAGCCTGGAACTTCTCGCTGTCCTCCTCGGTCCACCAGTCGGTCATGTTGCCGTACTGGTCGAACATGCGGCCCTGGTCGTCAAAGCCGTGGGTCATCTCGTGGCCAATTACCACACCGATAGCGCCGAAGTTGGTGGCGTCGTCGGCCTCCACATCAAAGAAGGGAGGTTGCAGGATGGCTGCGGGGAAGCAGATCTCGTTGGTGGTGGGGTTGTAGTAGGCGTTCACCGTCTGCGGTGTCATGCCCCACTCGTCGCGGTCCACGGGCTTGCCCATCTTGTCTAGGTTGCGGCGGGTCTCATACAGGCTGGCAGCCTTGATGTTCTCATACATGCTCTTGCTCGGGTCAACGGTCAGACCGCTGTAGTCGCGCCACTTGTCGGGATAACCGATCTTGACGGTGAAGGCGTTGAGCTTCACCAGGGCGTTGATCTTGGTCTGCTCGCTCATCCAGGTCAGGCCAGCGATGTGTGCGGCCAGGGACTTGCGCAGTTCACCGATGAGCTTGAGCATCTTCTCCTTGCTGCCATGAGCGAAGTACTTGCTCACATACACCTCGCCGACGGCTTCGCCCAGCAATCCGTTGGGCAGACCCAGAGCACGTTTCCAGCGGGGCTTGCGCTCCTTTTGACCGCTCAGCATGCGACCGTAGAAGTCAAACGAAGTCTCGCCGAAGTCATCGCTCAGATAGCTGCTTGAACCGGTAATGAGCAGGCCTGCCATATAGTCGCGCATCTGCTGCTCACTGAGTTTGGTCATCAGGTCGTTGGCAACGGCCATCACTTTAGGCTCGGTGAGGATCACCCATTCGGTCTGTGGTACACCCATCAGTTTGAAGTACTCCTTCCAGTTGATGGCGGGATAGTCGGCCTGCAACTGGTCGAGGGTGCGGATGTTGTACAGTTTGTTGTAGTCGCGGGCCTCGGCGCGGTCCATCTTGGCTTGAGCGAACTTGTACTCGATGTCATAGATGGTCTTGCTGGCTCGGTTAGCCTCTTTCTTGCTGTAGCCTGCAAGCTGGAACATCTTCACCAGATAGTCCTTGTAGGCCTGCTGGATCTTCTTGCTGTCGGCGTCGGTGTTCAGGTAGTAGTCCCTGTCGGGCAGACCGCTGGTACCGGCGCTGAGCCACATCACGTTCATGTCACTGTTCTTGAGGTCGGTCTCCACACCGATGCCAAAGAACGGGTTGGCCATGTAGAGGTGCATCTCGGCCAGCGACGGGGTCATGTCTTTCTTCTTGAAGGCTTTCACCTTGGCCAGGTCAGCCATCATGGGTTGAGCACCCTCGCGATTAAGGCGGTCGCTGTCCATCGCCATCTTGTAAAGGTCGGCGACCTTCTGGTCAACGGAGCCGAACTTGTGCTCGGTCTTGCCCAGTTCCAGGAACATGTCGCGCAGACGGTTCTCGTTCTCCTCGGCGAGCACGTTGAACACGCCATAGCTGGAGTACTCGGGATGTTTGCTCAGCGGGTTGGCCTTCATCCAGCCGCCACCGGCATACTCATAGAAATCATCACCTGGCTTGACGCTCAGGTCCATGTCGGCACGGGTCACACCGTGCGTCACTTGTGCCTGCACGCCAGGCACAGCAGCCATCATTATGGCCATAGCTAATAAAATTTTTTTCATTGTTACTATAATATGTAGGTTAATTGGTTTAGCCTATTGGTTTCCAACCTGCAAAAATAACAATAATCCTGCAAAACGCATGCATCTGGACATAAAAATCGCCCGAATACCCATGCACATTGATTAATACGACAAATAAAGCTGATGACGTGAAGCCATCAGCTAACTCCTAACTTCTAACTATTAGAAGGGTGTGGGTACCTCTCCAGGGCTTGGAAGGAAATCCTCGTTGGGTGGCGGCGGGGTGAGAGGTCCGCTAGGCGCCACAGGTGCGTTGGTGTCGGCGTTCATCTTGGAATCATAGGTCTTGACGCCACTGGTGAGGTCTTGGTCTCCCTCGTTCTCGAAGCGTGCGAACTGGCTGACGAAGCGCAGGGGGACCGTGTCGGTCGCGCCGCTGCGGTGCTTGGCGATGATGAATTCGGCAAGTCCGCGTATGTCATGCCCCTCGGCATCCACGCCCGACTTGTTGTAATAATCAGGACGATGAATAAAGCACACAATGTCGGCGTCCTGCTCGATGGCTCCCGACTCACGGAGGTCACTGAGCTGTGGTCTCTTGCCCATCTTGTCGTCGGCGGCACGTGTCTCAACGCTGCGGTTGAGCTGTGACAGGGCGATGATGGGGATGTTCAATTCCTTGGCCAACTGCTTGAGGTTACGCGAGATAGTGCTGACCTCTTGCTCACGGCTACCGAATTTCATGCCCGTTGCGTTCATGAGCTGCAGGTAGTCGATGATGATGATCTGCACGTTGTGTTCGCGCACGAGTCGGCGCGCCTTGGTGCGCAACTCAAAGATGGAGAGCGATGGCGTGTCGTCGATGTAGAGTGGGGCGGTGCTCAGGCTGCGTGTGCGTGTCATGAGGTTCTCCCACTCGGGCTGGCTGAGTTGTCCGCTCTTGATTTTGGTGCTCTCGAGCGAGCACACGTTGCTGATAAGACGGTTCACGAGCTGCAGGCTTGACATCTCGAGCGAGAACACAGCGACAGGATGGTTGTAGTCCACGGCCATGTTCTTGGCCATCGACAGCACGAAAGCCGTCTTACCCATTGCGGGACGTGCGGCGATGATGATGAGGTCGCTGTTCTGCCAGCCGCTGGTGAGTCGGTCAAGTTTGTAGAAACCTGATTCCAGTCCGCTCAGACCGCTCTCGCGGTTGGCGGCCTCTTCGATCTTCTTGATGGCATCCTGCACGGCGTTCTCGATGGGGATGACGTCGCGCTTGAGGGTGTTCTTGCTGATTTCGAACAACTTGCCCTCGGCCTCCTGCATGAGGTCATAGACGTCAATAGACTCGTCGAACGCGAGTGACTGCACCTGGCTGCTGTAGCTGATGAGCTCGCGCGCCAGATATTTTTGTGCCACGATGCGCGCATGGAACTCGGCATTTGCCGCGCTGGATACCAGGCCGGTGAGTTCACTGATGCGGATGGCGCCGCCCACCTCGTCGAGCGTCTTGTTGCTGCGCAACTGCTCGGTCACGGTGAGCATGTCGATGGGCTTACCGTTTGCCGCGAGTGTCTGAATGGCCTCGTATATCTTCTGGTTGGCGGGATTGTAGAATGCCTCGGGCTTGAGGATTTCGCACACATTATTATAAGCGTCTTTCTCGAGCATGATGGCACCCAGCACAGCATCCTCCATCGAGGTCTCCTGTGGCGGCAGTTTGCCAAACTCGCTCACGATTTCGGGCTCGTGAGTGGGACGGGTGCGCCGACGCGCTTGTTTGCCTACTTCAAATTCTTCCATTGTTCTGGGTCGGGTTGTTGATTTTCTTGCTGCAAAGTTAGACAAAAACCCTGACGTGTGCCACAATCGTTATATACATTCTGTTGACACGATATTGACAAGAAGTTGTCACCTGACTGCCATCGTGTCGCCCTGTCCGACCGGAAACCATGTGAAAAATGCCAAAAAGTCGCTTATTGTGTAAAAAATACGCAAAATATTTTGCCGTTTCAAAAGTTGGCACTATCTTTGCAGTGTAAAAAATACACAAAGAACTATAGGCGATGAAATACAACGAGCAAACCAAACAATGGGAAAGCCCCTACTGGCATCCAGCGCTCACGACCGATGCGGTGGTGTTCGGCTTTGACGGGGTGGGGTTGAATGTGCTGCTGATACAACGCGGCCTGGAACCTTACGAGCACATGTGGGCATTGCCTGGCGGCTTCATGCGTGAAGATGACAAGAGCGCCCGGGATTGTGCCTATCGCGAGTTGAACGAGGAAACCAATGTCAATGACATCTTCATGGAAGAGTTGCAGTGTTTCTCGGACAAGGACCGCGACCCGCGCGAACGCGTCATTACCATTGCCTTTTTTGCGCTGGTGGTGAAAGACAAGTACCAGATTATGGGCGGAGACGATGCTCGCGTGGCCAAATGGTTCCCAGTGAAGGGTTTGCCGGCATTGGCCTTTGATCATAAGGATATTATTGAAACGGCACTAGAGCGGTTGCGTCAGCGCATCCACTTCGAGCCCATCGGTTTCCACTTGCTGGACAAGGAATTCACGATGCCCCAATTGCACAATATATATATAGCGATATTGGATCCACCCGAGGACGACACCAAATTGCGTGACCGGCGCAATTTCAACAAGAAGATGTTGAAACTCGGCTACATCAAAGAAACAGGCAAGAAAGTGACGGGGAATCCCCACCGATCGCCCAAGCTATACACCTTTGACGAGGAAGCCTATCAACGCGCTAAGAAGATAGGCATGAGACTGGAATTCTGATATTTATCATAGCGATTTATTCTTAAAGAAGGCTCCCTTTTTCAAGAGGGGAGTTGACTAGACAAAAACTGACATTGTGTTAAATTTACGCAATAAAAATCAGTGTAATTGAAACTTCAATGTGTAAAAAATACATTGTGCAAGGTTGCAGAAATTGAGAGCCTATTGAAAGGTGATGTAATTTTGCAGTGTCGATGATAAAGAGTATGGTTTAACGTATTAAAATTGATAGTATTATGAATTATTCGATTAATGATTTGCTCCACGGAGCTCGCGTGATGTCCCAGAGTGTGTTTGGCCGCCACGCCGAGTATCAGTTGCAGTTCAACCACGAGGACGACGGGAAGTGGTATGTCGATTTCCCGGGCTGGCCCTTTGACCATCACAACCTGATGATGGTTGCCGGCGCCGACAAGTTGTGCCAGTTCCTGAGCGATGATGACCGTTTTGCCCACGTCAGTGTGATTCCGAGCAACAAACGCATTGACAAACCCGGCTATGCCTGCCTGGTGCAGGGTGCGCATTCCATTGCTGGCGGTTCGACCTATGAAGTCACCGGTTTGCCTGGATTTGAGCGCGAGATTTGGCTCTGTCCCGTCACCCTGTTCGTGCTGGGCCGTTACCCCAAGTACCTTTACATCAAGAAGGTTGCCCAGGCCGCTTGAGCATGGGCAGAGAATGACTCAATAAACAACCAATAAACAATCAATTATTAACAATTTAACTCATTATTGACTATGTACAACCCGTTTAAGAAACACAGGAATGCGGCTGCTAACGACAGCCAAGACACCCCCATGGGAAATGGTATGAACAGGCAGGAGAATGCAACTGCCCGAGAGGAGCGTGACCCCAAGAAAGCGCAGATCCACAACCTGATCATCGTTGACGAGAGCGGCTCGATGGGCGGACTGGAGAAGGTGACCATCGATGGCATCAACGAGACCATCGCCACCATCAAGAAGGCGCAGGAAGATTTTGCCGACACGCAGCAGCACTACTTGACCCTGCTCACGTTTGACACCGGTGGACGTGGCTTGCCTCCCATTCGTCTGCATCTGGCCGACGAGCCTATCTCCCGTGTGGGGCACTTTGATAACTACCACCCGCGTGGTGGCACGCCGTTGTTCGATGCCATGGGTGAGTCGTTGGCCGAGCTGCATGAGCGCATCAAGGATGACGAGAACGCCACCGCCGTGGTCACCGTCATTACCGACGGCATGGAGAACGCCTCGCGCAAATGGAGCGGTGATGCCCTGCGCCAACTCATCGAACGCCTCAAGGAAGAGGGCTGGACATTCTCCTACATGGGTTCGTGCCACGATGTGGTGGAGGTGACCATGAAGCTGTCAATTGACCACGTCATGGAGTTTGGTCACGATGCCATGGGCGCATCCAACACTTGGCACCGCGACAGCTCGTCTAAACGTGCTTACTATGAGCGGATGCACCGTGACTTTGATGCTGATGCCAGCCTTGAGAAGAAAAGGGATATCCGTCGCGCCAATGCCCGTGCCTACTATGCCGACCGCATCACGCCTGACCAGATTGACCAACTTGAGGAGAATGAGGTGTTCGTCTTCGGCAGCAATCCGCAAGGAACACATACCGGCGGTGCCGCTGCTCATGCAGTGAAGCACTTCGGTGCCATCGTCGGTCAAGGCGAGGGCATGCAAGGCCAGAGCTATGCCATCCCTACTACCGGTGATTACACATTGTTTGCCCAAGCGGTGCAGCGCTTCACCAGCTATGCTGCTGCTCATCCCGAAAAGCGCTTCCTGGTGACGCGTGTGGGCTGTGGCAATGCTGGTCGCGACGTGCGTGAAGTGGCGCTTCTGTTCGTCAATGCCATCAGGCTTGAGAACGTGTGCCTGCCCGAGGACTTTTGGGAAATCCTGGGCCTGAAATTCTTCAAGAAATGAGCCTAGAAAGGCGCCCTCATGGTTACCGATAGTATGAACAACTGATTTGCCCCACCTGATTGAAACAACACACACTCAAGAGTTTAACCCGTCAGAATGATGTGCCGTTCCAAGCGATGGCACATCATTTTTTTTGCATAAGATGTAAAAAATACATAAAAATGCATTGTTGTTATGGATTTAGTTTGTACCTTTGCGGCCGTTTTTTTTGAACAAGGTAAAGTAAAAATTAAAAAGAAAAGATTGTTTTTATTATTATGAAAAGTGTTTTAGCGTTTGTTTTTATTGCATTGATGGTGCTGCCGATGCAGGCCGAATCGATGAATGGTAGTGTTAATCTCGAGTCAGAATTGGTTTTCCACACCTGCGCTCCTGGTATTAAAGTCTTGCCCCGTGTCAAGAATATGATGGTAATCTATGACGTTACCATGATACCCCGTGAAGGTAACGTTCGCTTCCATTGGAAAAATCTTGATGAGAACGGTGAGCCCCAAAGCGTTTGGACAAGGTGGCGCGATGACAGTACCTATACCTTTAGCAACCCTGGCAAGTATCTCCTTGAGGTCTTTGCTGATGCCCCTGGCAAAGAGCGGAGTTCGGTCGTCAATGTTACTTTCGAGGTCGGTTGCGCGATAACGTCGATGGCTCCTGGCATGATATTGAATCCTTGCGGAGACAGGGGTTATAACGTGCAGATGACATCCTTGTATGGTGACGAAGTTTACTATCGTTGGAGGCACTCGGAGTATGATGTATGGTACAAGTGGCGTCTCTTCACCGAGGAGGTTCCTTTCACCGAGGGTGGCAATTATGTCTTAGAGATGCATTGTGCCAACGATATTATGGGCGCTTATATTGAAGTTCCCAATGTCGATTACTACAAGATTGGTGACGTGAACCACAACGGAGTCATTGACATGGATGACATGACCACACTCGTCAATATGTTGCTGGGCAATGAACTCATCATCGCTACTGGCGACGTGAACAGGGACAGCGTGGTTTCTATTGATGACATGACAACGCTTGCCAATATGCTCATGGAGTAAAATTAATTCCGCAATCATTATTTGGCGGGAAGAGGTGACTAAAGTCCTCTTTCCGCCAACTTTATTATATAATGTGGTGACAGTGGCAGTCAGGAAGGTATGTCCATCGGTTTTTTTGTCCCGATTATCATCGATTTATTGAAGATTTCTTTTATCTTTGCGGTCAATGTTTGACAGAAAAGAATAGAACGATGAAACTTTACAGGATGATAACTTTGGTCGCCGTTGTCTTGATGGCGATGACAGGCCTGGCGCAACAGGCAACGATGACAGTCAAAACTGTTAATCACCCATGGACGGTCACAGTCACCGCCTTGAGCGACGACATCGTGCGGGTGGACGTTATGCCCAATGACTGGAAGGGTACCAAGTTGCCGACCTTGGCGTGTGACAAGGCGTTGAATGGCCGTGTTCCCAAAGTGAAGATCAACGAGGGGACCCAAGTGAGCACGATGGTTACCGAGAATGGCTTGAGTGTGAAGGTCCTCAATTCAATGGGTTTGATTAAGGTGGGCCATGGTGATGC
Source organism: uncultured Bacteroidales bacterium (assembly GCA_902784675.1). Classification (GTDB taxonomy): domain Bacteria; phylum Bacteroidota; class Bacteroidia; order Bacteroidales; family Muribaculaceae; genus Sodaliphilus. Next base: position 11,075 of record CACZVR010000055.1, read on the forward strand.
CGATTATCTGGTTGATGTGATGCCCATGCGCGACTCGTCCAGGGTGGTACTGGTGCATAACGCCGGAGAATCATTCTACGGCGCTGGAGAGCGAGGCTACTCGTTCAACCTGGCTGGTGACACGTTGGTCAACTACAACACCCAGAACTACGGCTACCAGATGGGCGAAAAGCGCACCAAACTGATGGGCATTACCATGCCGATGGTGATTTCGTCCAAGGGCTACGGTGTGTTGTTCGACGACTTCTGCAAGTCGTCGCTCGTTGTGGGAGGCCAGCAACTGGAATATACGTCGACGACTCCACAACCAATATCTTATTACGTCATTGACGGCAACGGCCGTGTCGAGAATGTGGTGAGGAATTTCACCTGGCTGGTGGGCCGTCAGGAGCTGCCGCCACTGTGGACGCTGGGTTACATCACCAGCAAGTATGGCTACCGTGACCAGCGCGAAAGCGAGGGTGTGGTCGATACCCTCAAGCGCGAGGGGTATCCGTTGGACGGCATCGTGTTTGACCTGTACTGGTATGGCAAGGAAGAGGACATGGGCCGCCTGGAATGGGACAAACAGCAGTGGCCCGACCATCGCAAGATGCTGCGCGACTTCAAAGAGAAAGGTGTCAATGTGGTGACTATCTCGCAGCCCTATGTGCTGACCAACGGTCGTGCCATCGACAACTACCGCCTGCTGGACCCGCAAGGTCTGTTCTGCAAGACCGACGGCACCGACACGACCCACACGGTGACCATCTGGGTGGGGCAGGGCGGCATGTTCGACGTGTCCAACCCTGCAACGCGCCAGTGGCTGCGCAACCGCTACAAATCGCTCACCAATGAGGGTGTGACCGGCTGGTGGGGCGACCTGGGCGAGCCCGAGAAGCATCCGTTGGAAATACGCCACTACAACGGCCTGACCGCCGAGCAATATCACAATTATTACGGTAACGAGTGGAGTCGCATCATCTATGACATGTTCAAGGAGGAGTACCCCGACCGTCGTCCCATGGTCATGATGCGTGCCGGCACGGCAGGCTTGCAGCGCTACTCGGTCTTCCCCTGGTCGACCGATGTGTCCCGCTCGTGGGGCGGCATGCAGCCGCAGGTGAACATCATGCTCAACACGGGTTTGAGTGGCCTCGGTTATATGTCACATGACGTGGGCGGATTTGCTGTGGATCCCGCACACAACCGCGATGGCGAGCTCTACATCCGCTGGTTGCAGTTGGGCCTGTTCTCGCCCATGCTGCGCACCCATTCGACCTATCAGGCCGAGCCCTATCACTACACCGAGTTCGGTGACCTGACCCTGCGCATCATCAAGCAGCGCTACACCTGGTTGCCTTATAACTACACGTTGGCCTATGAGAACGCCCGCTATGGTCTGCCGCTGGTGCGTCCGCTGGGCATGTATGAAGACGACATGGACTTCGCCCGCTTTGACCACATTTGGGATCAGTACTTGTGGGGGCATGACGTGATGGTGGCTCCCGTGATGCAGCAGGGAGCCGAGAGCCGCGAGATTACCTTCCCCGAAGGTACTTGGGTGGACATCAATCATCCCGAGAAACGTTATGCCGGTCACACGACCGTCAACTACAGTGCGCCCATCGAGGTGCTGCCGCTGTTTGCCCGTGCAGGAGCCTTCATCCCTCAGGCCAATTATGAGATGAGTAATGTGGGTGACTACAATCCCGACAAGTTGGACATTGTCTATTACCCCAGTGACGTGCCGTCAAGGTTTACGTTGTTTGATGATGACCTGCACTCCACGGGAACGCTGGCTAACGACAAGCACCGCGAGATCACTTTTATCGCCACACCGCAAGGCAAGACGTGTTATATCACCATCCAGGGCAAGGGTGAAATGGCAGGTGACGCCCCGAACAAGGAGTATCGTCTTTTGATTCCCGCCACTGCCAAGCCCAGCAAGGTGATAATCAACGGCAAGAAGGTCAAGAATGTGACTTATGACAAATTCACCGGCACGCTGACGATTCCTGTCTCGATTGCCGACGTTGCCGAAACGACAATCATCGAAATCATTAAAAAGTAATCAGACTACAGACATAACTCTATTGACGAGAAAGTGTTTGCGTCTTGATGCATCAGGAGAATTATAGTACATTTGCAGGCGATGTTTGAAAATGAAATAAAGCAATACGACCAGTTGGCTCAAGAGTACTTGAAGCAAGTGGCGAAGCCGATGGGTGACTTGGAGTTCAGGAAATACTCCGAGGTCATGCTTTCGTGCCACAGCTGCGGCATTGAGGGTTCCTCGTTCTCGGTTGATGACACGCGGGCGTTGTTTGAGCAGGGTTTAGGTTATTACCCAGTGGGCAAGACATTGCTGGAGTGCCAAGAGATGGCCGATCACTTCAAGGCCTATGAGTGGATGCATGACAACTTGGATCATCCTTTTGATGTCGAGTTGCTGAAGACCGTCAACCGCTTGGTTACACTGGGCACGCTGCCTTATCGTGTGCCCGATGCGGTCCCTGGTGAATTCACTACCGTGGACATGGCTGCGGGTGATACCTTGTTTGGAGACCATGAGAAATTGATTGCTAGGGTGCCGGCCCTCATGGAATCTACCGCCAAAGTGATGGCCGAAGGAAATGTCCATCCCATGGTGTTGGCTGCTAGGTTTCACGGTTTCTTTGAGTATCTGCATCCCTTTCGTGACGGTAATGGTCGCACGGGTCGTTTGCTGTCAAACTTCATCCTGTTGCAATATCGCTTGCCGGAACTCATCATACGCAAGGAGGATCGTGAACAGTACATCGCTGCTTTGAAGGCCAAGCGGACCGAAGGCACCGATGAACACTTGATTGCGTTTTTCTTCGGCGCAGCCATCAAGCAAATGCAAGATGAGCTGAACCAGAAACGCAACGGCTCGCGCCCGATACTCTTCTTCTGAAGTTTTTGAAGACAACATGATAAGAACGACAAGGAAGCGAATTCCTTGTCGTTCTCGCTTTTTGTCCTCATGAGCATGGAGTTATCCTTGCCGATGGTCTCGTAGTCGATGTCAATGCCGATGATGGCGTTGGCCCCCAAGGCTTGAGCGCGCTCGGCCATTTCTTGCATTGAGGTGTCCTTAGCCTGTCGCAGCACTCGCTCGTAGCTGGAGGAGCGTCCACCCACGATGTCACGGATGCCAGCCATAAAGTCCTTTAACAAGTTGGCGCCGATAATGGTCTCGCCAGTCACAATGCCTTTGTACTCACGGATTGGATAACCCTCAATCTTCGGTGTTGTTGTCAGTATCATATTTGTTTTCAATTAAATGAGTTTAACACATACTCTTGTATCTGCAAAAAATATGCCAACC
>CACZVR010000056.1 GCA_902784675.1 uncultured Bacteroidales bacterium
CTCTCGCCGATGACGTTCTGCTGGATGGCAAGATTCTGGAAAATGAAGTCGGCGCGGTATTTCAGGTTGGCCATGATGCCGCCCACATGGGCTGCAGCAAGCACCACATATTCTGGTCGTTCCTCGTCAAAGAAGCGGCGCACGGCCACTGCATCCATCAGGTCCAATTCCGCATGCGTGCGGCCGATGAGGTTCGTGTAGCCCTTGCTTTGCAGGCTGTTCCAAATGGCACTGCCCACGAGTCCGCGGTGACCGGCTACATATATCTTCGATTCTTTTTCCATATTCTAAATTTCCAACTACGAATTGCGCGAATTCATCAAATGACGATTTAGTTTAATTCTTGAAATTCGTAGTTTCTTGTTTCACAGTTATTGGAGGTGATATATTTTCTTGATGTGCTGCATGTCATGCTCGACCATGATGCGCACCAGGTCCTTGAAGGAGGTCTTCTGCGGGTTCCACCCCAATTTTTCTTTGGCCTTCGTCGGGTCGCCCAACAGCTGGTCAACCTCGGCGGGACGGAAATACTTGGGATCCACCTCCACGAGGACACGGCCCGTGGCCTTATCAATACCTTTCTCGTCAATGCCTTCGCCCTGCCACTGCAGCTCGATGCCGGCATAACTGAACGCCAGCGAGCAGAACTCCCTCACCGAGTGGCACTCGCCGGTAGCGATCACGAAATCATCGGGCTCGGGTTGCTGCATGATGAGCCACATGCATTCCACATAGTCGCGGGCATAGCCCCAGTCGCGCAGGGCGTTGAGGTTGCCCAAGTAGAGCTTGTCTTGCAAGCCATGGGCGATGCGTGCTGCGGCAAATGTGATTTTGCGCGTCACAAAAGTCTCGCCACGGCGCTCACTCTCGTGGTTGAACAGAATGCCGTTAGCACAGAACATGCCGTAGCTCTCGCGGTAGTTCTTCATGATCCAGAACGAGTACAACTTGGCACAGCCGTATGGGCTGCGGGGATAGAACGGCGTGGTCTCGCGCTGAGGCACCTCCTGCACCTTACCATACAACTCGCTGGTGCTCGCCTGGTAAATCTTGGTCAGTTTCTCACGGCCTGCGATGCGCACGGCCTCGATGAGGCGCAGCGTGCCCACAGCATCGGTCTCGGCAGTGTATTCGGGCACGTCAAACGACACCTTCACATGGCTCTGTGCTGCCAGGTTATAGATCTCGTCGGGTTTAATCTTCTCGATGATGCGGATGAGCGAACTGCTGTCGGTCATGTCGCCGTAGTGCAGGTTAATGAGGCGCCGCTGCTTCATGTCGCGCACCCACTCGTCAAGATACAGGTGCTCGATGCGGCCCGTGTTGAAACTGCTGCTGCGGCGCAGGATGCCGTGCACCTCGTAGCCCTTGTCCAGCAGGAACTCGGCCAGATAGGAACCGTCCTGGCCCGTGATGCCCGTGATGAGGGCGACTTTGTGTTTATTCTCGTTCATTATCTGATTCAGTTTTTATACCTAGTTTGATTTTCCCTCCTAAAGCCCTAACACCTAACGCCTAATACCTAAAGCCTAATACCTAAAGCCTAATACCTAAAGCCTAAAACCTCACAACGCATTATCCAAATGATCATCGTCAGGGTCGGTAATCTTTTCAATCATCGAGGGGTGGACATAGGTTGACGCGACAGCGACGACACCGGGGATGTTGATGAGCACACGGCGGTCACCCTTAACGCGCAGGAAGATGCCCTCGGCTCCGGCAAACGGACCTCCTATCACCCTCACGCGTTCGCCTTTGGTGAAGCCACCGGGATCGGAATCCAGGTAGATGAGCTTCTCGTCATAGGTACCCGCCACCTTGATGAAGTTTTCCATCTCTTTATTGGGAACTGTGATGGGCTTGTGCGTCTCGCGGTTCATGATGTAGCGGATGGGCAAATCCGTCGACCTTTTGTACTCGGTCATCTCGCTGGGCTTCATCTTCACGAAGATGAGATTATGGACACTGGGCACCAGCCGCTTGACCATCACCCCACCCCGCTCTTCGCGGCGGTATTGCATGGGCACGAAATTGGTCACACCACGCGTGTCAAGGTCGGCTTTGACCTTGAGCTCGCGGTTGTAGGTCACACGCAAGGCATACCACACCTCATCCTCACGACCCTTCTTGATGATTGTCCTCACTTCCACGATTGCAAAGATAGTGTTTTTTTTGCAATGGTGTACCATTATGACTCGTTCTGCGTTATATAAATAGTAAAGAGAGACCCTTTTTGTATGGCTAAGGAAATCAAGAAATGGACCACGCTCGAGAGCCGCTACATCATCCAGCGGCCCTGGCTCACCGCACGCGTTGACAAAGTGCAGCTGCCCGATGGGCGCATCAACCCCGAGCACTATGTGCTGGAATACCCCGAGTGGGTCAACATCATCGCCATCACCCGCGAGGGGCAATTCGTCATGGTGCGACAATACCGTCACGCCATGGACATCGTGCTTGACGAGCTTTGTGCCGGTGTGATGGAACAGGGCGAGACGCCCCTCCAGGCAGCACAGCGCGAATTGCTCGAGGAGACGGGTTACGGCGGCGGCACATGGCGCGAAATCATGACCGTGGGTCAGAATCCCAGCATCTGCGACAACATCACCCACTGCTTCCTAGCCGAGGGCGTGGAACGACTCAGCGACCAGCATTTGGACGCCGGCGAGGACATCGCCGTGCTGCTCCTGTCACGCGACGAGGTCGAGGCGATGCTGCGCGAGAACCGCCAGTTGCAGGCCCTCATGGCAGCACCCCTGTGGCGCTACCTGGCCGAGCATCCCAAAGATTAAATCAAGCGATTACAGTTCAAATCCCAATCTCAACGTGCAAGCAAGCGCGTTTCGTTTAATCAAGCCACAAGCGGGATTGATAATCCATTGCACGTCGGGCGAGACATAGAATTGGTCACTCAGCGAGTAGTGGTAATTCAGCTCGATGGCCGTTTCCCACTTGAAACCTTCGTAATGAACGGTCGCCAATCCCGCGCTCAACACGTCGGCACCGCTCTTACTGAACAACGAAGTCAATGTGCAGCCTCCAGTGATGCTCGCATCAGCCGCATCCGTCGCATGGGGTGAGTAGCCACCCGTGACAAACGCGCCGACGGCCCGCTCGCCCTGCAAGCTGAACGTTTTCTCACAAGTGGCGTAAAATCCGTAATTTTCAAGCCCCGTGTGGTAGTAGGCTCCTGCCTTGAGCACCAGTGCTTCAGGGGGCATGAGTTGACCTTCACTCACAAGAAGGTAACCCTTGCTCCGGCTCAGCTTATGCTTAAGGTTGAATCTGTTGCCTTCGTCCAGACCTATCACTCCACCGTCAAAAACGCCCGTCTGCCACATGAACGCATCACTGAATTGCCACTCGACATTCACACCCAATCCGTTGGTGGGCATGGTGGGGACATTACCGCCCGACATGAATGATGCGATTCCGCCAAAAGCGGTGTTTTGCAGCGGATCAGACACGTCACATGTCGCATAGCTGTCATTGGCATCTTGCAATCCCGCCTGCAACGCCACTTTGCCGATGGTGTGCCGATACCATGCGTTGAGGGCAAAGATGTGATTAGTTGCCTCCTTGTTGTCCATTTCTTGCCAGTCGCCCACAAGCGTTCTCGTCGGCCCGCCGCCATGAGTCGTGGCAATGGAGAAGTTGAACTGGCCGTTCCTCCAAGGATTGATGAGGACACCAGCCTCGCCATAACCCTGATAGACGGTTCCGGTCTTGATACCTCCACGGGTGTTGACAACCAGATCGGCTGTATAGTTAAGAACAGGAACAAAAGTTTTGGTCGAATCCTGGGCATGAACAAATTGAGTGCCGCAGGCGACAATCAAGGACAAGACAGCAGTAACAAATTGATTTCGTTTACTCATGTGTTATGTCGTTATTGTGATATTTTGGCAAATACAGTCTTGAGATGTAGCGGTAACCATCACCTCACAACCTTGGTGAACTCAGGCGCTTTGCCTTTTTCAACAATCACATAAACCTTGATTTCGCTGGCAGGAGGCATGTCGGCCTTTTTCTCACGTGGCATGTCCATCGCGGTGAACAGGTATTCGGTGCCCTCCCCATCCTGTATGGTGCGTGATGCAACGGTTGTTGCCTTGGCATTGAGCATGGGGTAGCCGTTGACGGCGGCATCAAAGATGGCCTCCTCCTCGGCGCTCACGGGATGCTGCTCGGGGAAGGGCTCAGGCATATCAAATTTGCCATCGCAGAAAAGGCTGGCAGCCAAAAATTCTCCAACCTCCTTGGGCATGGCGTCCATGCGTGCGGCACGTACGCCATAGCCTGGCAGAATCTCTGTATTTGGCAACCTTTCAAACAGGTCTTGACCACTCGACTCTAGCCCACCACTGCCAAAGGTGCAGAACGGCACAACCTTCTTGCCGCTCAAGTCAACCTTATCAAGCAAGGAGGCAATGGGAGGAGCATAAGTGCCGAACCAGATGGGATAGCCCAGGAAGATGATGTCATAATCGGCGACATTCGACTTCAGTGGATTGATCTCGGGCGTGATACCTTTCTCGCGGTCAGCTTTGCAACGCTCAATCGTCGCCTGGAACGCGGTGTCATAGGGCTCCACAAGAGTAATCTCCTCAATATCAGATTTAAGACGTGTGGCAATCTCCTCTGCCACGGCCTTGGTATTTGATGTCTGAGAATAATACAGCACCAGCACCTTGGGAGCCTTTCCCCTTTTGACTCTCAGATTGTTCTGGCTGCATGAGGTGACTACCATCACAGCAAGTGCAGCGAGCATCATTAATTTCAAAATTTTCATAAAGTTAAGTCTTTATTTGGTTATAGCAATCGCCCGTGGTCGTTGTAGCTGTAGTAGCGGCCGCCACGGCACACGACGATATGGTCCACCAGCTGGATGTCCATCACCTTGCAGGCCTGATGCACGCGCTCGGTCAAGCGGTCGTCCTGCACGCTGGGATTGGGGTTGTCGCTGGGATGGTTATGCGCCAGGATGATGCCCGACGACAGGCGCTCGATGGCGGGCCGCAAGATCATCTTGATGTCGGCCACCGTCATCGCTGTGCCGCCGCTGCTCACTCGCACACACTCCTCGACCTGTTTGGCGTGGTTGAGCAGCACCACCATGATTTCCTCGTGGTCCAGGTGCTCCATCCGGGGCCGCAGATAGCTGTATGCATCCTCGCTGCTCGCGATTTTAAAACGCTCCTGGAATTCCTCCTGCTGATAGCGACGCGCCAGTTCCAGCGCAGCAAGAATCTCGATGGCCTTGACCTCGCCGATGCCGTGGTAGTTCTTCACCAGGTTCTTGATGCCCTTACGAGCGATGAGATAGAGTTTGTCGTCGTTGTCACGCAGGATGCGCTGACACAGGTCGACCACCGACTCGCCCGGCGTACCCACCCTCAGCAGGATGGCCAGCAACTCAGCGGTGGACAGGCTCCCGAAGCCATGCTTCTTGGCCTTCTCACGCGGACGGTCCTCCTCAGGCACCGTCTCCTTGATGCTGCGGCTCCCCACCAGCTTGCTGTTCTCTTTCTCCTCCATCATGACTCCCTATAGCCTAAAGCCTAAAACCTAACGCCCCTTCCTCATCGCCACTTCCTCCTCAATATCGCGGCCGTGCTTGAGCAAGATTTTCCACACATAGGCCTTGATGAAGCCCCAGCCGTAGCTGCACAGCTGCGTGAAACTCGTCGCCACGGCAAGCGACGCGATCTTCAGACTGCGCGTCTCAATCAAGGCAGCCACCCACAGCATCGCTGCATACAACACGATGGGCAGCAAGAACCACCATTTCCACAACGACAGCAACAGCAGCAGCACACACCCGATGGTGAACACCGCCGGCAGGCAATGCACCGCCTTCAGGCTGTCGGGATACAGCAGCTTGAGCGTGATGCGCGACATGCCGAACACATAGGTCTGCCTGGCGAACTTTGACAGGCTCGTGCGGCGCTTGTGATAGACGAATGCAGGGCGTATCAAGCGGATATCAAACCCCGCCTGGCGCACACGAGTGCTCATGTCGATATCCTCGCTGAACATTTCGCGGAAACCGCCCACTTTCTCCCACACCTCGCGCGAATAGCCCATGTTGAACGAACGCGGCACGAATTTCTCCATCTGCACCTTGCCGCCACGGATGCCGCCCGTGGTCAGGAACGACGTCATCGAGAAGGAAATCGCCTTCTGCACATCGGTGAAATCATCGCTCGCCGCGTCGGGACCGCCAAAGCACGGCACATAGTTGTTGGCCAACTCATCGCCCAGCGTCTTGAAGTAATCGGGCGGAATGACGCAGTCGCTGTCAAAGAACACGAAATATTGCCCCGTGGCATGCTCCAGGCCGTAGTTGCGCGCGATGGAGCGTCCCTCGTTGGCTTTATAGAAGTAGCGCAGGTCCAGCTCGCCGGCATAGCGCAACGCGATGTCCTCGCAGCGCTCGGTCGAGCCGTCCTCCACCAGTATGATCTCAAAATTCTTGTCGGTCTGTCGGGTGAGGCTCCTCAGCAGGTCCTCCACCTCGTCACGCCGGTTATACACCGGCACAATCACTGAAAAATAAGGCATATCTGATCCAGAATATTAGCAATGTAAACGCTCTTACTTCTTAGGCCCCTTGCTGAACAAATCGGAATGGCTACCAGTATTGAGCATGATGAGAATGAGTTCATGGTCGCGTTGTTCCCATATCAACAACCAATCGGGCTGGATATGGCATTCCCATTGTCCTTTGCGATCGCCTGTCAAAATGTGGGCATGGTATTTTTCATCCAAGGTTTCACCTTTAAGGAGTTTTTCTATCACAACCCACAACTCATTTAATGGCAAACCGCGCTTCTTGCAACGCTTCAGGTCACGTTTGAACTGGCCTGTGACGAACAACTCGTACTTCTTGCTCATTCCTCAATCTCTTTTACCAAGTCTCCCAAACTTTCATACTTATAGACCCGGCCCTCATCGAGGTCACGCAGAGAGCGTTCATAGGCCGATTCGCGTTTACGGCGAGGCATGGTGATTTTACCCACACCTTTCAGCATACTAATGGCTTTTTTAATGTCCTTCAATAAAGACATATCCTTTATTTCCACTAATATCTGACCTTCGCCAGGGACTGTACTTGTATTTGCCATAATTGTATCTTGTTTATTTTCTTTTTGCAAAGGTACACAATTGCATCCAAATAACCCTAGATTGCCTTGAAAAAAAAGACTCACATTTGTTCTTGTAATGAGAAATCATTATCTTTGCATCGTGAAGGTGTGGCCTATTGCCGCGCCACACAAGACATCGTCGAATTAAAAAGAAGCGTATTGCTTTTACTTGTAATGGAAAACGTAGGAAACTTTCTAAAAGACGCAAGTATGGTGATGCGGCTTTCACGCGACGGCGTGGGCTGCAATTTCCATATCTTCGTCTGCTGGTTTTCCTACGACCATCCAATAGAGGTGTGGCGATTCAGTTCACGCTTTTGTTTATACAATTAAACCGCCCCTGAGAACTGCACCGGCTATAGGAGACAAATTTGTATGAAAGCACTAAACCTAACCTTACGCACCATCCTGCTGACCCTCACCCTCGTCAGCACCGCCACCACCGCCCTCGCCTACGATATGAAAATCAATGGCATTTATTACAACATTTATGATGGCGATAAAGCTGCTGTAACTTACATTTCTTATTCCACTACTTATTATGTGGGTAATACACAATATCCATTATATGGTGTGAATTGCTACAATTATTACAGTAAATATAAGAATACTGTGACAATTCCAGAAACAGTCACCTATAATGGAACAACATATACAGTTACGTCTATTGAAAGTTATGCTTTTGCAAATTGTGGGTCATTAACAGGTGTATCAATTCCAAATACTGTTACTACTATAGGTAATTATGCGTTCTATGGATGCGGTGGGTTAAATAGCATTATTATCCCAAATTCCGCAGTTATTATTGGGAATTATGCATTCAATGGCTGTTCCGGAATATCATATATAACTATTCCAGACTCTGTTGTCACTATTGGAAGCTCTGCGTTCGAAAATTGTACAAGGTTAAATTGTGTGACTATAGGTAGATCAGTTAATTCAATTGGTGGGGCATTTAGTGGTTGTCCTCTTTTATCGATCACTTGTTTAGCAACAACCCCACCCATTGCAGGCGGCTTCCCAAATACTAATACAGCAAAACTCTATGTTCCAAAGGAATCGGTTGAATTGTATCGGACGACAGACCCATGGAACTATTTTAAGAATGTCTATGGATTTGGGAATGATTTATTCTCTGTTCCTGATAACACAGCATTCCATGGGGATACGATTGTGATTCCTGTGTCAATGCAGAATGAGAGCGAAATTACAGCTTTCCAGACGGACATTTATTTGCCAGATGGGTTTGAATTGGTACAAAAGAATGGTGAATATGCAGTAAGTTTATCTGACCGAAAGGGACGCGACCACGTCATCATGGCGAATGTGGCTCCTGATGGTGCCCTGCGTATTGTAAGCTACTCTCCCACTTTGAAAACATTCAAAAACAATGAGGGCGAATTGTTCTATTTCTCAGTCAAGGTTCCCGAAGGCTATAGTGGCACTTATCCCATTTGGCTCAGAAATACGATATTGACTTCAACCGATGAGGAAGAGCTTTATGCAATTGATGCTTTGAGTAACGTGAGCGTTACTAATATTATCAAGGGAGATGTCAACAACGATGGCATCGTGACTGTTAGTGATGTGGTCACAACCGCCCGCTATATCTTAAATTACAATCCTGAACCATTCGTATTTGAGGCTGCAGATATGAATGGAGATAACAAGATCACGATTACCGATGTGGTGAAGATTGCAAACCTGATTCTTGACCAGGATTATGAGGAGCCTACGACCTTGCGCAGTGAAGCCTCTAATTCCGTTAGTGACCGTATGAGTGGCGAGACCATCGGCAATAACGTCAGTATCAATCTGGACAATAATGTAGATTATACCGCCTTGCAACTCGACTTGACTTTTCCCGAGGGCATGACTGCCAGCGATTTTGCTCTTGGGGAGCGTGCCTGTGACTTAGGCCTTATTGTAAAAGACCGTGGCAATGGCAAGGTGCGCGTCCTCGCCTACAGCCCCAATCTAAAAGCCATAAAGGGCAACAATGGTGCAATTTTGACCTTTAATGTGGATGGCGCCATGGGCGATATCTTTGCGGACCGCATCGAAATGGCGAATCTAGAAGGCAAAGCCGTGAGACTGAATGCTTTCACCATCGCTGTAGACACCTCAACGGCATTGAACGAGATTACCGCAGGAAATACTATTGCCGATGTCAAGTATTTCAATCTTGCAGGCCAACAAATGACTGAACCCGCAACTGGTGTGACCCTCGTCGTCACTACTTACAATGACGGCACCCGCACCACCAGCAAAATCATCAGGTAATATGAAGAAGAGTCTATTTGTGGTTCTAACGTCGATGGTAGTGATAAATCTTGTTGCAGCCAACCGCTTCTATCTCCCAGATTTCACCATTGCACCAGGTGAGACCATGCAGGTGGCAATGATTCTGGAAAATGACGAGCCATTCACGGCGTTCCAGACCGACTTGATGCTGCCCCAGGGGTTATCGGTAGTAGAGGATGATGGTGAATACCTTTTTGACTTGACTGGCCGCAATGCCAGTGACCAAGCAATTATCAGTAAGCTACGCGATGACGGTGCCTTGAGAATAGTTTCATTCTGCATGAGCGTAAGGCCGTATACGGGAAATGACGGACCTATCGTGGTGATTAACCTGCATGCCGACGAGATTTTCACAGGCCCATCCAACATCGGACTTAAATTTTCCTTCTTCTCTAATGTAGAAGGCGTTGAGTTTATCTTGCCTGAAGAAAACTGCAATGTGATGCCACTTGCACAACAGATTAAAGGAGATGTGAATGGTGATTGCCTCGTCAACATAGATGACCTGACTCACATGATCAATTATCTGTTATCCAATTGCACGACCTCGTTTCACACCGAGAATGCAGACTTAAATAATGATACAATGGTCGGCATGGATGATTTGACATCAATGATCAATAAGCTATTGCAAGAATAGCCTTCTGTCAAGCATAACAACTAAAATAAAGCGGGCGACCATTGCCCGCTTTATTTTAGTCCCTCGCCGCACACAAAATCCCCGCCTCCTGAACACCAGGGGCGGGGAGCAAGCTGTTTAGAAGTTAAACTTTATACTTAAAGTCTATCAGGGCGGGGAGCCCTTGGGACGATAAGCCACATGCAATTACTTGCCGAACTGCTCAAGGAACAGCGTGCGGCTGGTCTGGTCTACCAACTCCTCGGGACCGAAGAACTGGATGGGACCGGGATATACGTAGCAGGTCTCGATCGACCACTGCTCGCGATGCTCGACGAAGTACTTGAACGGGGCTCCCTCAAGGTCAACCAGCGCCTTGCGGATCACGGGTTTGTCCTTGCCTGCACGACGCTCGATGTTCATCATCATGGTGATGGGCACACCACAGGCCACCCATTCGTGAGCGGGACGGCCCAGGTGGGTGATGGCCGACATATAGCCGTTGGCGCCCACAAAGATGAGGTGCGATGCGTTGTAACCCAGCGAGTAGCAGTAGTCTGCGTCAAAGTTCGACGGGAACGAAGCACGTCCCTCGTAGCCGAAGAAGTGGTGCTGTGTCTTGAACTTGATCGGCTCGATCTCACCGGCCTCGGCACGCTCTTCGAGCACACGAGCCACCATGCGGCTCAGCAGGCGCTCGCTCTCGATCTGCGACACCATCACGTTGCCGTGCTCGTCGCGGTCCAGCGTGAGCTGACGGGCCACGTCATCGGGCAGCGAGTTGTAGATGACTCGGTTTTCCTCGCTCAAGTGAGCGCTCACAAACTCGTTCTGCTCCATGTCGCGCAGACGGGTCACCTCGGGATGGTTGGTGAGCAGGTCGTTGAGCTCGGCAATGAGTTTCTTCATTGCAGGCACAAACTCCACAATACCCTCGGGCACGAGAACTGTACCATAGTCCATGCCCATGTCGTGACGCTTGACTACGATGTTGGCGATATCCTCAGCAATGTCGTGCAGCGTCATCTCGCGGGCCTCGACCTCCTCGCTGATGATGCAGTAGTTGGGACGGGTCTGTAGGGCGCACTCCAGTGCGATGTGCGACGCCGAGCGTCCCATCAACTTCATGAAGTGCCAGTATTTCTTGGCTGAGTTACAGTCACGGGCCACGTTACCGATAAGCTCGCTGTACACCTTGGTGGCCGTGTCAAAGCCGAAGGAGATTTCCACGTGCTCATTCTTGAGGTCACCGTCGATGGTCTTGGGCACACCAATCACCTGCACGCCTGCGTTATGGGCCTCGAAGTACTCGGCCAGCACGGCTGCGTTGGTGTTGCTGTCGTCGCCGCCGATAATCACCAGAGCAACAATCTTGAGCTCGCGCAGGATCTCAAGGCCTGCCTCGAACTGCTCGGGTTTCTCCAGCTTAGTGCGACCCGAACCGATGATGTCGAAGCCACCGGTATTGCGGTACTTCTCGATCTCATCCTCGGTGAGCTCGCGATAGCGGTGCTTCACCAGGCCGTTGGGGCCTCCCAGGAAACCATACAGACGGCAATACTTGTTCAGCGCCTTGATACCGTCAAACAGACCGCAGATTACGTTGTGACCGCCAGGTGCCTGACCGCCACTCAGGATGACACCCACGTTGAAGGGTTTCTCGGGCGGCATCGCCGAGTCGTCACGTTCGAAGGTCAATTCGGGCAATCCGTAGGTGTTAGGGAACAGCGCCTTAACGGCTTCTTGGTCGGCTACCGACTGGGTGGGCTCGCCTTTGACGGCACGCACGGGGCAACGCAGGGTTGCGGGCAACTTGGGCCTGTAGGTAAGCCTCATGTGCTCAAGATAACTCAAATTATCATTCATCGTCTTTATAGTTTTGGTTTGTATAAACGTTTCTCAATCTTTTTTACGGCTACAAAAGTACTGCAAGTTTATCACCCCCGCACCATAAAACGCTAACAAATTTTCAATTTATTCAGCCCAATTTAGAATTTTTGACATTTTAAGCCCATTTCCTGACGATTTCTAAGAGGATTCAGCGCCATCGCTTACACTTTTCCACCCGCCTCCTTGACTCACACATCATTCGACAGGGTAATTCCAAAAAACTTGAGCATTATTGAATGATTTGTGCGGATTTTTTGTAATTTTGCCGATTATTCATCAAAAAACAATTCATCTATTACAATAAAAATGGCAGAGATTATTGACAACATCAATGCTGGGGGCGAAGAGAAAAAGCCCTTGAACTTTGTGCAGCAGATTGTCGCCGACGACTTGGCGGCTGGTAAGAACGGCGGACGCTTGAACACGCGTTTCCCGCCCGAACCCAACGGTTATCTGCACATCGGACATGCCAAGGCCATCTGCATGGACTTTGGCGTCGCCGAGAAATTCGGCGGCACGTGCAACCTGCGTTTTGACGACACCAACCCGCAGAAGGAGGACACCGAGTATGTCGAGGCTATCATGCGCGACATCCACTGGCTCGGATATGACTGGGGAGACAGGCTATACTATGCCAGCGACTACTTCCCCAAACTTTATGACTTCGCCATCCGTCTCATCAAGGAAGGCAAGGCCTATGTCGACGACCAGACCAGCGAGCAGATTGCCCAGCAAAAGGGCACGCCCACCACGCCGGGCACTAACAGTCCCTACCGCGACCGCTCGGTCGAGGAGAACCTGGACCTGTTCCAGCGCATGAACGCGGGCGAGTTCGAGGAAGGCAGCCATGTGCTGCGCGCCAAGATCGACATGGCGTCGAGCAACATGCACTTCCGCGACCCCATCATCTACCGCATCATCAAGACCCCGCACTGGCGCACGGGCAACAAGTGGAACGTCTATCCCTGCACGCTGGAGTTCGTGCCTCACCGCGACCTCTACGACTACTTCGTCCATGAGCTCGCCGGCGAGAGTGCTACCGAGTACTGCCCCCGACAGATCGAGTTCAACCGCCTCAACCTCACCTACACCGTCATGAGCAAGCGCAAACTGCTGCAGCTCGTCAAGGAAGGTCTCGTGGCAGGTTGGGACGATCCACGCATGCCCACACTGTGCGGCCTGCGCCGCCGTGGCTACACCCCTCAGACCATCAAGAACTTCATCGAGGACATCGGCTACACCAAGTATGAGGCCCTCAACGACATCGGTCTGCTCGAGCACAACATCCGCGAGGAGCTCAACCACAACGCCAACCGTGTGAGCGCCGTGCTCAACCCCGTCAAGGTGGTGATCACCAACTATCCCGAGGACAAGGTCGAGATGATGGAGATGGACAATAACCCCGAGCAGGAGAACGCCGGCAAGCACCAGATGCCCTTCTCGCGCGAGATCTACATCGAGCGCGACGACTTCATGGAAGAGCCTCCCAAAAAGTTCTTCCGCCTCACGCCGGGCAAAGAAGTGCGCCTCAAGGGTGCTTACATCATCATGTGCACCGGTTGCACCAAGGATGCCGACGGCAACGTCACCGAGATCCAGTGCACCTATGACCCCGACACCCTCAGCGGCAGCGCCGGCAGCCAGCGCAAGGTCAAGGGTACCCTCCACTGGGTGAGCGCACGCCACTGCGTCGACGCCGAGGTGCGCCTCTATGACCGCCTGTTCGCCGTCGAGAATCCCAGTGCCGACACCGAGCACGACTTCCGCGAACTGCTCAACCCCGACTCACTGCGCGTCATCCCCGACGCCAAGATCGAGCCGTTCCTCGCCCAGACTGCCAAGGTGGGCGACACCTTCCAGTTCCAGCGCATCGGCTACTTCTGCGTCGATGAGGACAGCACCGACGGTCACCTCGTCTTCAACCGCACCATCGGCCTCAAAGACAGCTGGGCAAAGCAACAGGGCAAGTAACACCGCCCAACCAAACCAAAGCACGAAGCCGCTAAGAAATCATGAAAACTTAGCGGCTTCACGTTTTTTGTGTCTTACCGGCAGCCAACAAATCACGGCCACGGCAGGTCCAGCACCAGGTTATATTCACCCTCGGCACCGCTGCCCACCGAGTAGGGTCGATAATAGAGCATCACACCCTCGTTCACGATGGCGCAGCCGTCGGCACAGTCTATCAGTTCCTTGCCGGTCAAGTCATACACATCCAAGTCAGTATTTCTTTCCTTCTTGCCCTTCTCATAGGCTTTACGAAGCTTTTCCTCGACTTGGGCTGCACCATATTTCTTCTCGATGCCACCGGCTGTGAGGCGCTTGCCCGTTTTCTTGTTGACGGTGATGTAGTCGGCCCAACTAGGGCAGCCGTTCGACCCGTTATAGGAGAAACTGAACTCGATGATGTAACTCGCCCAATCACCCTTGTCATAGATCTTGTGCGCCACGATGCAGATGCGCGACTCGGGATAATTGCTGTAGTCCGTCACAACCTTGGTGGGATGCATCACTCGGGAAAACGCATCAAAGACCGACTTGGCACGATTCAAGATGTCCTGCGTGCCACGAGGGTTGTAACCCTTGCGCTTTGACAAAGATGCCTTCAAGTCGTTGAGTTCTTCATAGCAATAGAAACTCTGGACGAGCAAGGTGTCAATTCCCCGCTCAATCTGATTGAAAATCTCGCTGCTGGGAAAATCCTTATCCACATACAGGCCCATCGTGCAACGATATCGGCTCGGGTAGTCATCATCGTTATGATACCACGTCGCCTCAAGTTCCTGTCTGGCGATGCCTGCCACACCATCCAACTCAGGCACCTGGCATTCATAGCGATAATGAGAATCACCATCCGCTTTTTTCTCTTCAACTTGGCCCATGCCCATGAACAACCCCATCCATGACCCCTGAGTAACCTTCTCCGAATCATAGCCCGAGACGACTTCGCTCTCCACGCTATCCACGCTATCCACACCGCCATCGCCCTGCGCCACAGGGGCAACAGTCACTTTTCCGCAACTCAAGAGCACGACAACAGTCACGATCATTAAAAAAAATCTTTTCATAGCTATCATTTCCTAAACAGTTATAGTTTCCACTTGCAAAATTAATCATTCAACACGACAGCCACAACAATCTCCCCACAATTTCACCTCACCGCCCGCCCCGTTCCGTGTGTCGAGGCGCCGCCTCGATCCCACCCGTCGAGGTATTGCAAGCCTCTGGCTTGCTTAAACGTCCAGTATGCTGCGTTGCCAACGCAGCCCCACCGTCTTCTGCTTTTTGACATGGACAATCCCGCCCGCATCCATTACCTTTGCCACATTATTAACTTTAAATCAGTCACATCATGAACATCTACAGTTACCGCACCCCCAATCTCGGTGAAAACGAACCCTGGAAGGACTGCATCTTCAACAAGAACACGCAACTCGACGACTACACTTCCCACACCCTTGTCGACTTCAACCGGCAGCCCATCATCCAGCAGCACCACGTCACCTACGTCACCGGCAAGGACACCAGTCACGCCCACCACTTCGCCAAGATGGTCGCCATTGCCCACCTCAATGGCCGTTATGACAACGCCCCCAGCATCAACGTCAACGCCACAGCAGGCCCCGCCTCAGTGCTCTGGATAGACACCCTCCGCGGCCCTCACGCGTGCGCCTCATTCTGTAGAGAGATGAATGCACACATCACCCGGGAGGACAGCCGCTTC
>CACZVR010000057.1 GCA_902784675.1 uncultured Bacteroidales bacterium
TGACCGTAAGAAGAAAAAACGCAACTTCCGCGCCCTGTGGATCCAGCGTATCAACGCTGCCGCACGCATGGAGGACCTCTCCTACAGCAAGCTGATGGGTATGATTCACAAGTCTGGTATCGAGATCAACCGCAAGGTGCTCGCCGACCTGGCTATGAACAATCCTGCCGCTTTCAAGGCTATCGTTGACGAGGCTAAGAAGCACGCCTAATCAGCAGGTTCATCCAGAGTATTAATTCCGCAAAATGCTATCAGACTCCCCGGGGGATTCCCCTGTGGGAGTCTGAATTTTTATAGCCTCGGCCCTTTTTTAATACTACAGGCTTGGCGAATTATTCCAATGAGCATCAGCGATGCATTTTAATGAGATATGAAATAATGGATGTGATGTTTCGTGACGGGGATTATTTTTTGTAATTTTGCGGAAAATTTCAAGACATCTTGAAAATGCCTCATCAACTGTAAACTCAACCCTAATGGTTTTCACATTATTAACTAAATCCAATTAAAATCATGAAGAAAGTATTATCTCTCCTCTTTGTCGCCCTGCTGGCCATGTCGGCTTGGGCAGACACGGTTGTCACTGTTGACTTCAGCCAACAAAACTTCGGTGATCAACAGCAGATTCACGAGCTTAACATTGATGGTGTGATCCTTGGCTTTGACAAGGGAACAAACAGCAACAATCCCCCGAAGTATTTCAACACGGGTGCTAGCATTCGTCTGTATGGCGGGAACACCATGAAGGTGGTCGCCGAGCAAAACATCAAGAAGATTGATTTCACCTTCGGCTCTGGAGACGGTGACAATAACATCCTGTGTGATGTGGGCAATTACAACAAGGCTGGCAAGCAGTGGACCATCGGTTCCTCTGATCCCTCGAAGCAAGTCATGTTCACCATCGAGGGTTCCAGTGGTCACCGTCGTGTCCATCAACTGGTCATCACCATCGAGGATGCCAATCCCGTGACCGAACTTGTGCCTCCCGTGTTCCATCCCGAGGACGGCACCACCTTCACCAACAGCCTTGAAGTGAGCATCACCTGTCCGACGCAGAATGCCGAGATTGAGTACTATGAGGTGATTGACGGTGAGATTGACTGGGCAACCTATCATTACTACACCGCCCCGTTCTACATCAACGAGACCAAGACCTTCGCTGCCTTTGCCAAGAAGAGCGGTGAGTATTCCGATGCAACCTATGCGACCTATACCAAGGTTGAGCAGACCGTCGAGGCTCCCGTGTTCACGCCTGCAGCCTGCGGTTTCTATGACCGCATCGAGGTGACCTTGACCTGCGCTACGCCTGATGCCAAGATTTTCTACAGTCTGGACAATGAGTTGTGGAGCCCGTACATCAATCCCATCCCCGTGACTACCGACCTCACCATCTGGGCTAAGGCCATGGTGGACGTCCTGGAGAGCGAGGTGGTGAGCGCCACTTACACCAAGCTGCCCGGTACAACGGTTGACGTGACCTTTGACGCCACCGTCGACAAGGGTGATGGTGACACCGAACGTCATGAGTATACCGTTGTGAAAGAACCCGTGACCATGTATGTGGGCGACGGTACGGTCTATGAAGACCACTATCGCATCTATGCCGGTGCTGAATACTACTTTGAGTCGGAAGGAGCTCCCATCATCAGGATTGAGTTCAACGGTATGAGCAACAATACCGCCAGCAACCTGTCGTTGGCCGATGGAACGACGGGAACCTGGACCACCGGCGGCACCGACGGCTTGTGGGAAGGCAATGCCCAGCGCGTAGAGTTCAACGTCAATAAACAGGCACGTTTCACCACAATTATTGTGACCCTCGCCAGTTCGACGAAGCGAGGTGACGTGAACGGTAACGGCCTCGTTGACATGGATGACCTGACCGCTCTGATCAACTATCTGCTGGACGATAGCACCACCATCTACTTTGAGAACACCGCTATCTGCAATAGTCTTGAGAGCAATATCGTTGACATGGACGACCTGACCGCCCTGATCAACTATCTGCTCACCAATGAGTGGCCTGATTGAATCTTTGATTGAATGAAAAGATAAAGGTTGGGTGACCGTAGGGTCATCCAACCTTTTTTTGATCGTCGTTTTTATTGAAAGCCCGATTACATCTCGCTCTTGTAGAGGTCGATGTACTCCATGATGTTGTCGATGGCTTCCTGACGCATGTCGAGGTGCAGTGAGCCGTCGTGCAGGACATTGGCAACCACGGGATAGATCTTGCTCCAGTCGTTGTCCAAGTAGTGTTGGGCATCAATCAGGGCTGAAATCAGCGCGACACTGAAACTCTTGTCCTTGTTTTTCTTGACAGCCATGTGTCCCAATTCGCTGGCCGCTTTGACGTCAAAGTAGTTGCTCATGGCCTTGGCATAGGCATAGACCGCCAGGGTTTTGGCATCAAGTTTCTTGACAAGTTTGGCCTCGTTCTTGACGTGATAGCGGCCCATCAGGTATTCACACAGTTGTGCTCCCATCGTGGTGCCGTCAAAGTTCCAGCCGATTTTGTTCACCACAGCCAGTCGAACGTCGACCGGAGCATGCTTGTCGGCCAGAAAATTGAGCAACGTGGTGGGGATGTCGTTCTGCATGAGTTCGTTGGCCGTCTGCACCATCTCATGGTCAGAATAGGCCTCGGCAAAATGCGTCGAAGTCAGGGGCGAGTCGGCCCAACTAGCGGTAAACGTCAGCAGTAATGCGATTGCAGTGAGTAATCTTTTCATAGTCATCGGTCGTATTAATGAATTACATTTTCTGCAAATGTAGCAATTTATTCTTATTCCAAAGATTTTTCTTGAAATAAAAACAATCATGGCGAGCCACAAGGACCCGCCACGAAAGCTCTATGAAAAACAAAAAACTGTCTTACTCTTTCACCAAGAGGGTGCCAGTCTTGCCCTGCAGGGCCTCGCGGGCTTTGTCGAGCGAGGTGATCAGCGCGGTGCCGCCTGTGGTATTCTCCACGAAGCTGATGCACGACTCCACCTTGGGCAGCATGCTGCCGGGGGCGAAGTGACCCTGCTGGATGTACTCGCGAGCCTCGGCGATGGTCATGCGGTCGAGGTCCTTCTGGTCAGGCTTGTTGAAGTTGATGGACACCTTCTCCACAGCGGTGAGGATGACCAGCATGTCGGCGTTGAGGTCGAGAGCCAACTTGGCGCTGGCGCGGTCCTTGTCGATAACGGCTGCCACACCCTCATAGTCGCCGGGGCCGTTCTCCACAACGGGGATGCCACCACCACCCACGGTGATGACCACGCTGTGCAGACCCACCAGCTGCTCAACGACGGGCAGCTCGACAATCTTGACGGGAATGGGCGACGGAACGACGCGGCGGTAGCCACGGCCGGCGTCCTCGACGAAGGTGTAACCGGTCTCGGCGACGATGCGGTCGGCGTCCTCCTTGCTGTAGAACATGCCCACGGGCTTGGTGGGTTTCTGGAAGGCGTCGTCGTTCTTGTCAACAACAACCTGGGTCACCACAGCGGCACAGGGCTTGTTGAGACCACGGCGTGCGAGCTCGCGCTCCACGGCCTGCTGCAGATGATAACCGATGTAACCCTGCGTCATGGCGCCGCACTCGGGGAACGGCATGGCGGGGGTGCCGCCACCGTTGTTGGCCGAATATTCAAATGCCAGATTCACCATACCCACTTGGGGGCCGTTGCCGTGACCGATGACCACGTCATAACCCTCCTCAACGAGGTCCACGATGGTCGAAGCGGTGTCCTTGACCAGCTCGAGCTGCTCTTGGGGCGTCTTGCCCAGGGCGTTGCCGCCCAGAGCGATAACGAGACGTTTGCTCATATTTGTGTTTGTGTTTTTAGTCTTAATTTGTTAAGGATGCTTCTTGAAAGATTAATGATTAAAGACAATGAGAACACTCACTGATCTCTAATCACTAATCTCTAATCATCAAGTTCGGCGAACTTGATTAAATTACTTCAAGGTTGCGTACATCACGGCCTTGATGGTGTGCATGCGGTTCTCGGCCTCGTCAAACACCTTGGATTGCGGGCTGCGGAACACCTTGTCGGTTACCTCCATCTCGGGCAGACCGAACTTCTTGTGGATGTCCTTGCCGATGGTGGTCTCCAGGTCATGGAACGAGGGCAGGCAGTGCAGGAAGATGGCGCCGGGGTTGGCGTTCTTCATCACGGCGTCGTTCACCTGATAGGGGCTCAACAGCTTGATGCGCTTTTCCCAAATCTCGTCGGGCTCGCCCATCGATACCCAAATGTCGGTATAGATGACGTCGGCGTTCTTGGTGCCCTTCTTCACGTCCTCGGTAAGGGTGATGGTGCAACCGTTCTCCTTGGCGATCTTCTTGCAGGTGTCAACGAGCTTCTTGTCGGGCATGTTGTCCTTGGGACCGCAAGCGACGAAGTTGATACCCAACTTGGCCGAAACGACCATCAGTGAGTTAGCCACGTTGTTGCGGGCATCACCCATGAAGACCATCGTCAGACCCTTGTAGTGGCCGAAGTGCTCCTCGATGGTGAGGACGTCAGCCAGCATCTGGGTGGGATGGAAGTCGGTGGTCAGACCGTTCCACACGGGAACACCAGCGTGCTTTGCGAGGTCCTCGACAATCTGCTGGTCGAAGCCGCGATACTCGATACCGTCAAACATGCGTCCCAGCACCTTGGCGGTGTCCTCGAGAGACTCCTTCTTGCCCATCTGTGATGAACCGGGATCGAGGTAGGTAACACCCATACCCAGGTCATTACCGGCAACCTCAAACGAGCAGCGGGTGCGAGTTGAGGTCTTTTCGAACAACAGCACGATGTTCTTGCCAGCCAGGTACTTGTGGGGAGTTCCAGCGCGTTTCATGCGCTTGAAATCCTTAGCGAGCTCGAGTAAATACTGAATCTCCTCGGTGGAAAAGTCGAGTAACTTCAGGAAACTTCTTCCAGATAAACTTCTTGGCATAATTGTAAAATGTATTAAAAGATTAAAATTATAAAGTTGTTAGTCTTTAGTCCTTAGTTTTTAGTTTTTGACATTAAGGTCTTTAGGGTACTTAATGTCGTGTGATGGGCGCCTGTTAGTCTTCGCGCCACAGCGGCATGCTCATGCAGCGGGGTCCTCCACGGCCGCGAGACAACTCGCTGCTGGGAATCTCGAGCACGGTAATACCCTCGTCGCGCAGGATGGCGTTAGTGACATTGTTGCGCTCATAGACGATGACCTTGCCAGGAGCGATGCACAGCGTGTTGCTGCCGTCGTTCCATTGCTCGCGCTCGGCGGTGATGCGGTCGCCACCGCCGCACTTGATGAGCGTCACATGCTCCAGTCCCAATGCCTCGGCGAGGATTTCCTCGAGGGTCTCCTCTTTGCGCTCCAGCTTGATCTCACCGTTGTTGTTTGTGAGTTTGAAGACCTCCAACGGTCCCAAGATGCCGGGATGCACGGTGAACTTGTCGTGGTCAATTTGGGTGAACACGGTGTCCAGATGCATGAATGCGCGTGTCTCGGGAATGTGGATGGCGAGCACAGTGTCGATGGCCGAATGACTCTTGTTGAAGATGTTCTTGGCCAGCAGCTCGATGCCGTCGGGCTCGGTGCGCTGACTGATGCCGATGGCGAGGGTGTGCTCGTTCAGGTTGAGGATGTCGCCGCCCTCGATGCGGTAGGGCAGGTCGCGGTCATAGAGATGCTCTACTTCCTTGAAGTCGGGGTGATACTTGAAGATGTAGTCCCCGTAGATGGTCTCGCGGCAACGTGTCACCGAGAACATGTGGTTGATGCTCACACCCGTGCCGATGCAGGCGAACGGATCGCGCGTGAAGTAGAGGTTGGGCATGGGCTTGACCACAAAGCGGCTGTCACCGCGCACCTGGTCAACCAGCGAATTCTCCACCTCGCGCGGGTCGCGGGGCAGGTCTTGCAGATAGATGCCCTCCATTGTTTTCAACACCAGCTCTTTGCTCGAGGTGATGTTGTTCAGATAGTTATAGATGATGTCGTGGTATTTGGTTGCACAGATGCCGGCTTCCTCGATGAACTGGCGCAGGAATTGCTCCCTGATGTCGGCGCTGATGTCCAGAACCTGAGCCATCAAATCCTCAAGGTAAACCACTTCAACGCCATTGTCGCGCAACACTTGCGAGAAGGCGTCATGTTCCTCCTCGGCAACTTTCAGATAAGGAATATCGTCAAACAGGAGTTCCTCAAGGGTGTTGGGCGTCAGGTTGAGCAGTTCACGTCCGGGACGGTGCAACAAAACCTTCTTCAACGGTTTTATCTCACTTGTAACATGAATACCTCTCATGACTTGGAAATTCTTATCGTTTTGTTTATGATAATGGATATTTCAAATTTTGCGCAAAGGTACGCAAATTCCCTTAACCCTGCATCATTTTTCACATCTTTTTATATTAACAAGATTGACTGATGTGATGCCGCAAAACGAGAGGACGGTCAGACTGATGGTTTTTGGTGGAAAAGGAAGAAACCGCAAGCATGATGTGCATGCCTGCGGTTTCAGTTAAATCAGGTTGTCCTCAGTGATTATTTCTTGAGAACTTTGAAGCTGCGCTGTGAACCATCGGTGTAGCGAACGACCTTGACATAGATGCCGCTGGTGGGGTTGGCCACCATGCGACCCGTGAGGTCGAAGTAGATGGTCGAAGCCACGGCCTTGTTGTCGCTGATCTCGTTAACAGCGGTGTTGCCGATGTGGCCCTTGGCTGCATTGATCACTTTGCTGGTAGCCTTGTCAATGACGATGGCCACGACATGGAGCTTATCCTTGTTCTGGATGAGCGGCTCATAGTTCAAGTTGTAGATGTCCTCAACATTGAACGAGTACTCAAAGCTGTTGACCGTGTTGCCAACGATTGATTCGGGCATGCACTCGTCGATAATACCCGAAGTGGCCACAAGCACATCGTTGAAGTGGTAATCCGAGATGACATCGGGCAACTCGCACAGCGGTCCCAGGTTGGGCTCACTGGCATATTGGTCGGCCATATCGGCATAGTAGTTGTGCTGGTCCCAGTCGGTACCTGCAGGGCCGTACATGTCGTCCTCAACGAGCATGACTTCGATAGCGTAGTCACTGCCTTGAGCATCCATGACGAAGTTGCTCTCGACGGTAGCCTTGAGCTCGGTCTTGGCCTCATCGGCCCAGTCGGCCTTGACGTTAAGGTCAACGGGAGCGAGCTGGGTCATCAGGTATTCCACGAGGTCTTTCATGCCAAAGCCGTTGGACTCATAGCCATAGTAGGGGTCAACGTCATAGAACCTCTCAACAAATGCGCTGGGGAAGCCCTGAACATTGTTGGGATAGTTGTTGGTGATTGCCATGGGGTCGCTGTTGTGGTAAGCGACACCGATGAAGTCGTCACCAAAGGTCTCGGCCAGCAGTTTCATGGCCACAAGGCCACGGGTGCACCAGCCGCACCAGGTACCGGTGTATTCCTCAACAAGGACACGGTGTACGGGCACTAAGTCCATAATGTGTACCATGCCCGTGCGGGTGGGAGCTGCATCCTCGTTGGCATTGTTGCCACTGTTGGTAATGACATTGGTGACGGTGACGGTCAGGGGATAACTGCCGGCCTCGGCGATGGGGGGCAACTCGATCATGATGTCGTTGCTGCGTCCCCAGTGGTCGCCAGAGATAAAGCTCTTGAGATTTGCCGAGTTGGTCACACCATTAATCTCGTAGGTATAACTGTAGGAGTCGAGCGCATTATTGCCGTGGTTGTAAACCTTAGCGTTCACATAGATGGGCTCACCCTTCTTGGCATAGGTGTTGGCGGGAACAACGATGGTTGCTGCATTCAACGGCTGGTCCTCGAGAATGAGCTCAATACAGGGACTGCCATAGCTTGACATGTCGGTCCAGCTGTGATAAGCGCTCGTGGTGTGGATCCACAGGCCGCCGCCCATCTTGTCGGTGGTAATCATCATTGGTTGCTCCTCGTCGGTGACGGGAATCGTGTAACCGGCAAAGAAGCCCTCCTCGCCAATCTCGTAGGGCTCGTCAAACAGGATCTCGGCATGGCCGTCAGTCACATTGCCCACATTGCTGGCAATATCGTAATCGGCAACCTTGACGCCATCCACGAAGGTGAGTGCCAGGTTGTTGGACAGCCAACCAGTGTACTGGGTCACAGCAGTGCCCTCGGGAGCAGTGATGCGCAGACCTTTAACCTTCAGGCCCTTGAGACTGGGATCATAGATGTAGGAGGCCAGGTCATAGCCTTGTGCACGGCCTGCCGACAAGCCGGCTGCGCTGGCCTTGTCGTCGCAGTAACCTGCATAGTGGTCGGCCGAGCCCTCAGGAGCGCTGCCGTCGGTGAGTTCCATATAGACAATCTCGCTCACGTGTTCTTCACCGCCGCCACGGAAGACGCTCTGGATGCCCACGCGCTGGAAGCCGGTCTCATAGAAATAGATGGTGGCACCACCCACGCCGAAGTCATAGCCCTCGGTGTAGTTGTAGGGCACGTCGGTCATGAACTCTTCGACATAGGGGTACTCGTCGGGACCGAAGGTGAACAACTCGTCGTCATCGAAGTAGATGCGGTAGTACAGGTCGTTGGGATTGATGAAATTGCCCTCGGTGTCAACGGTAGGCACATTGAACGAGCCGTAGTTGTAACCGCCCAGCTCACCCTCGTCCACAAAGTCAATTACCTCGGGATTTGCAGGAGTAGCAGCGTGGTCAATGTAGGGAGCGATGACAGGCTGGACATATAACTCCTGAACGCTCTCGCCGGCAACAATGGCAAGTATGCCATCGGTGGTCATCGTGCGTGTTGCAGCATCGTATTCAAACACAAGGTTGTCGAGCACATTGAAGTCGTCATCAATGCTGACCATGCTCAAGAACAGACTGTTGCCCACTCCCAGGTACTGGTCGCTCGGGAAAGTCACTTTGTTGTCGTTTAAGGTGCCCTTGATGACACCCTCGGGTACAAGCGAGGTGACACCCTGCACATAGATGTCATTGTCGACTTGAGCAACTTTGACCATCTTGCCGCCAGGATTGCCATTGCCGTCAACATAGGACATCGAGAAGTCCTCGAGGACAGCGCCCTCGGGCAGTTCCACCGGTGTTGCGTCGAACGGGGTGTAAACCGACTCCCAGTCGGCGTAGGCAGCCCACGAGAGGTCGTCGTCATAGATCAAACCAATGCCGCTGCACTCAAATGCGTCAACATTGCCGCTTGAGCCGACGAGCGAGATAGTGCCGTCATCGCCAATGGTGAACGTTGCCTCTTGAATCTCGGGGTTGGCGATGGCAGAGATATTGCCGTTTTCGTCAACAGCCACGTCCACCCAAGCCGTGATCAGGCCATATTCCACTTCATCAAAGTAAGTGATGTACTGATGCAACGGCATCGTCAACGTCTTGCCGTCATCGCTCAACTCGGCTCTTACCCAAGTGCCGGCAGCAGCCTGTGAAATGGGATCCTTGAGATAAACGGTCTTGCCGTCATCGGCAAACACCATCTGCATGGCGCCGCCATCTTGAACGGTAGTGAACAGGTAGCCCCAGAAGCTATACATGGCACCACCACTGCGAACGTAGGTCTTCAACTCGCCTTCGGGTTGCTCGGAGATGACTTCGACACGAGAGTGTGCTTTGCGCTGTTGAGGCATGACTAACTTTCCGTCGCGCTGAGTCGCCTCATGCTTCGTCGAGCGGAATTCGTATTTGCCCTTGACAGGCTGGCTCGAGAGCTGCGGACTCATAGAGAGCCGCTGGCCGCTGGCCACCAAGGCAAAAGCAAATGCAACAATGAGAAGTAAATGTTTTTTCATCATGTTAACATTGAATTTAGAGTTAATAATATGGTATGATAATGATGGTAGGATGTAATATTTATGATTAAATGATGTGGTATAAGATAAAATCATTAAATCAAGGGCAAAAATATATATTAATTGATAGAATTACAAGTAAATGGCGAAAAAATATTCAGTAAAATGTGTAGTCAAGATGTGCAACGTGGGGTGTCGTCGAGAAATAAAAGTGTGCGATTCAAAAAAGCGTACAAAAGGGACGTAACCGCCAAGAATAGAGGGTTTATCTCTCGGGTTTGGCTGTAATTGGTGAATATTGAACTGTTAAAAGGGAATGTTAAAATCGAGTAAGTTGTTGCATTTTACAGAAAAGCGGTATATCTTTGCAGTGTCTTTGAGACAGAGCTCTTTGAAAAAATGACCACATCAAAGTTGATCGGGATACTCTTCAAATTTTTTATGAAATGCCGAGCAAAGCGCTGCCTGCAATGGCGGGCCTCGACCGCAAGGTGCTTAACAGCCGGAGGATTACAAAGCAAGTGGCGCCCTCAAATCCTGTATTTAGTCGGAGTTTCATCACATCCTTTGGTGTGGCTTTTCATAATGGGTGCGCGACGCTGCAACAACAGTATCGCGCACCTACTTTTGTTTGAACCGCGAAAAAATCTGGCGGTTCTTGCTCGGTTGAGGGAAATGGTGTATATTTGCACCGCAAAACCAATTAAGAACAAGACAATGAAGGCATATTTATATAAGGAAGAGGCTCAGCCCATCGATCCCATCGATGAGCAGCAACTCGCCATCGCCGAGGAGAAGCCCGAGAAGCCTGATGTACCCAAGCTGTCCCTGTATGTGGTGAAGTATAAACCGCTGTGGACTGCAACCCTCATCGCGCTGGTGATTTTTATCATCTGGGCACTTGCAACCTGGTTGCTGAACTGATTTTCTCGCGGATGCCTAAACTGCTGGTATTGTGATAGATAATACCAGTATGGCTATTCGTGCCGATATTTTTTTTGAAAAAAGTTGCTAAAAACGCTTGCAGGTTACGAAAAAAGCAGTAACTTTGCAGCGCTAAAAACGAAAAATGGTCCCTTAGCTCAATTGAATAGAGCGTTTGACTACGGATCAAAAGGTTACAGGTTTGAATCCTGTAGGGATCACTTAGATAGATCGCAAGTGCTTGAAAATGAAGCATTTGCGATTTTTTATTGTCATTTTGCCCCACATTTGCCCCACCAAATTATAAAGGAAACGCATATAAGAGAATCCGCAAAAAGGCATTTTATAGTTCAATGCTACTAAGGTCGGGGTATTTATCTTTACACCTTGATTTTACACCATTTTCTTGTACGAGCTTGCTCCCCAAAATCATATTTTGGCAAGGACAACCATGTGTTAACGAAAGTTAACTCTTATTAGGCTAAGAGTTTTTATAAAACACTATTCCTTTCTGTCGATTCTCTAAAAAAAACGGGGGCCGAGAAGCAAGCTTTCGGCAACCCCAATTTTACATCTTGTATTTCATTGTCCCTTCTCTTTTTTCCGCCTTTGGTACTCTTCATAGGTGATGGCGTTCTTCTTCCACTCCTCACTCTGTCGTTCCCTTTCCCTTTGCTCACGTTCCTCATATGCCCGGCTCCTGTCATTCAGGAAATCACGAAGGCTGAGAATGATGATAGACGGGTCAAAGGTACCGTAGAAATGACGATATTTCGCAGAGCAGAAGTTGAAGAAGAACAGCTGCAGTTCGTCAACCTTCAGATAGCCATATTGCAGTGTGATTATCTTGACCAACTTCTCCGTCTGATTGATATCCGGCATTTCCTTTATACCCATGAACAGACATGCCTCTTGCACCTCGGCTGACAGCCACACTTCAGCCGCTCCTTGTCCGTAGAGTTTGTTCAGCGAAGTTAATGTAGGTGAGTTGCCGAAATAGCAATCCTCTGGATTACTGCATATCTGCAATTGTCTGTCCGGATTGATGGCGACCAGGAATTCTTTTACCGTGGGGTACTTGTTCTTAATCATCATCAAAGTCGGCGACAGGTTCATTTCTTGCGCCGATGAGTTTGTTGGCAAGCTGTAAGGTGGTCCGCTGGGCCGCATTCCTTCTTGCTTCAATTGATTGATAACATCGTTGATTGTTTTCATTTTGTAGGTCGTCTGAACTGATAGGTGTCGTTTCCCATGTGCGGCAGGTGAGGAAGTTCGCAAAGTCCTTGCGGTATTTTCTTTCAGGCCGTGCCCTCACATATAAGGGAACATAGGCGAAAATGGCTTTCTTATCATCGTGTGACAGTGCGTTCCAGCGTTGTCTTAGATGTTCTTGATCACCTATCGGTTTGTCATACACTTCCCAGATTTTGTCAAATGGGTATTCTTCACCCTCGATCATTTCCACATCATTGATGATGGAAATGTTAGTTCCATCATCAATGTTAGGATTTGGATTTTTTTTTGGATTTGGATTTGGATTAGGAATGCATGCGACGGGATGCGGAGGGAAACCGTCGCATGCGTTCGAATCCGATGGCATGCGTTCGTTGGTTTCCTGCTGTTTGGATGCATAGCGTTTTCTGGCGTTTGCGCTGTTCTTCAGACATTTTTCTTTATAGGCATCTCTACTGCGGTCTATCTGCGATCTGATCATCGCAA
>CACZVR010000058.1 GCA_902784675.1 uncultured Bacteroidales bacterium
CTAGGGGGTCCAAACTTATTATTAGCAGTAGTTCTAAGGAACATCAAAACACCCTTCTAAGGAAGGACAAAAGTGTCAACGATGTCCTGAGCTACGATATTTAGGCTTTAGGCTTTAGGTTTAAGGCAACAGTGACCTAACTTACAACTCAACTAACAACTAACAACTCACAACTAAGAATGCACCGTTTCTACTGTCCTGACATAGCTGACACCTGGACACTGGGCGAGGGGGACTCCAAGCACTGCGTCAAGGTGTTGCGCATGGGCGAGGGCGACACCATCGAGGTCGTTGACGGAAACGGAACCCTATACAACTGTCGCATCACGATGGCGCATCCCAAACGGTGCGCCGTCGAAGCGATGGGCAAGGTGGAGCAGCCACCTCATTGGGGACACCGCATTGTGCTGGGTGTCGCACCCACCAAGAACCTGGACCGCATTGAGTGGCTTGTCGAGAAGTGTGTTGAGATGGGTGTGGACCGCATCATCCCGTTGCGATGCCACAACAGCGAGCGCACCGTTCTCAAGACCGAGCGTCTCAAGAAAATCATGGTCTCGGCCATGAAGCAGTCCCTCAAGGCAACCTTACCGCAGCTCGACGAGATGACACCCGTGGAACGCGTTATTGCTGAGGCGCCTGCCGGCACACGCTGCATCGCCTACTGTGACGAGCAGTTGCCTCGCGAGTCGCGCCACACGCTGGCCAGCGTCTATCGCCCCGGCACCGACGTGACGGTGCTCATCGGGCCCGAAGGGGATTTCAGCCCCGAAGAGGTCCAGGCCGCAACCGCTGCGGGTTTTGTCCCCGTCACATTGGGCGAGAGCCGCTTGCGCACCGAGACAGCCGGTCTCATGGCCGTCGCAGCCATCCACACGATTGACATGGTTGGATGAAAGAAATTATAAAATATTGATTATCAATAATAATACATTTACACATTTATAGCTTTACTGAAACAATGTACAAGAGACTCACTAATATCATCATCACCGTTGTCGCAGCACTGGGTGCGATGCCGATGATGGGGCAGGGCAGCAGTGACGTCCTGCTCAGGGACAAGATCACCGATGCGGTGATGAAGGTCTATAATGAGCAGATCGCCAAAGACCCGAACGACTACAACACGCTCTTTGCCCGTGCTCACCAGCATTTCTATAACGGAGACTATACCTCGGCGCTCGCCGACGTCAACCAGGCGATGTTGCTCACGCCTGCAACCGACAAGGAGCTGCGTTTTGACGAGTACATCCTGCGAGCACGCATCAGCGATGCCCGTCGCGACTATTCAGGCGAACTTGCCGACCTGCAGCTGGCTCTGGCAATACAGCCCAAGTCGCTAGCTTGCACCGACCTCATCGCTAAGGCCAACCTCAAGGCCGGCAACCTTGATGCTGCCGAGAAGGCTTTCAAGACCATCCTCAGGGCCGAGTCGATGAACTATGACGCCATGTACGGCCTCGCCTGTGTGGAGCAGGCACGCGGCAACAACTCGGCAGCCCTCAACCAAGTTGACAAGGCAGTCTCGCTGTTCCGCGTCGAACCGCAGGTTTATATCAACCGTGCCGAGATCTATGCCCGTCAGGGCAACATCGATGCAGCCGTGCACGACCTCATCGACGGCATGTCGGTGGGTGACGGTGGTGGCGCAGCTAGGAGGCTGTTCACGTTGAGCGACACCAACTATGACGCTGTGATGAACGCCCTCATGGCCATCGCCGACAAGAGCGGTGACGGCGCCGGCATCTATCGCTATCTGCGCGCCAACATCGCCATGGGCCACAACCGCTTCAACCAGGCCTTGGGTGACCTGAACTTCATCAGGCGCAACGGACTGTATGACAGTCCCATGGTGGACTTTAACGCCGCCAAGTGCTGTCTGGAACTCTCTCGTTATAACGAGGCGATGCAACTTGTGGACAAGGCCATCGAGCGTGATTCTTCAAACCCCGAGTTCTATCTGCTCAAGTCACGTGCGGCCTATTATGCGGGTGACAATCCCGATGTTAATGCCGCGCTTGAGGCCCTTGACCGTTGCTCGGCATTAGCGCCGCAATATGTGCCCATGCTGCTTGCAAAGGCAGAACTTTTTGCCGGCCAGGGCAATGACAACGAGGCCCTGGGTTATCTCAATGCAGTGCTGGCCAACGAGCCGGGCAACCCCGAGGCGCTGTACATGCGCTCGATGCTGTTCAAGCGCATGGAGAAACCCGAATTGGCCAACAAGGACCTGAACACCATGTTGTTGCTGGGTGATGACCTGTATGGCCTCAAGGGCTTTGCGCAGAGTGTGTTGGGTAAAGACAATGAAGCCTTTGCATGGCTGAACAAGATCACGTCTTCAAATCTGCCTGGCGGCGAAAACTTTTACTATGCTGCCCTGCTGATGGCAACCAGGGGTGACAACTACAAGGCAATGGAATATTTGGGCAAGGCCCTTGAACTGGGCTATGGCAGCCTTCACAATCTGCAGCGCGAGAGCCTCTCGCCCCTCAATTTCAAGAACCTGCGTGGTGAGTCAAACTATGGTCTGCTCATGGACAAGGCTCAACGCAATTTCGTTGAGTAGAAGATAACAGTCAGGTCACGGTAACCCCGACAGATGCAGGTGAAAGGCACAGCGACAACGGCATGGACGCGCGTGGTCATGGCTCTGGTGGCCATGGCAGTGCTGGCGTCATGTTCCTCGACCAAACATGTGCCGCAGGACAAGCTCTTGCTCGACAAGGTCAACATCAACATCGCCGATCCCCACAGCGATGTCGAGTCGTCGCAACTTGCCAATTACCTGCGACAGACCCCCAACCACAGGGTGCTGGGCGGATTGAAACTCCAGCTCGCGTTCTACAACATGTCGGGCAAGGATGACACCAAGTGGTTCAACCGCTGGATTCAGCGCGTGGGCACGCCACCGGTCATCTATGACGACGCCTTGACGGTCGCCAGTGCCGAGCAGTTGCACACTGCGCTCAGCAACAAGGGATTCATGGACAACACGGTCAACTACCGCGTTAAAGCCGACAGCGTCAAGCGCAAGGCCACCGTGGACTTTGACATCACCCTGGGCGAGCCTTTCTACATCCGTTCCATTGACTACAACATCCCCGACGAGGACATGAGCGACATCATCCTCGCCGATTCTTCACACTTCACGGTCCACAGTGGTGATTTGCTGAATTACAACCGCCTGGACGAGTGGCGCCAGCGTGTTACCGAGAACCTGCGCAACCACGGCTATTATGCTTTCAATAAGGAGTATATCACCTTCACTGCCGACACTGCCGCGGGATCGCGCGCCGTGGACCTGACGTTCAACACGCGAGAACCCTATCGCAACGAGCACATGCCCTATTACACCGAGCATGAACCTTTCTATGTGCGTGACGTGGTGTATGTGACGAACTATGACCCGGTGCAGATGCATGAAGGCATCGTGGGGGCTGATACCCTCACCATGAGCGGGGGGGTGAAGGTCATTCAGGATGATGACCCCTACTTGAGGACTGACATCCTGGACGAGTGCAACCACATCGAGCCTGGAGCGCTCTATAACGCCGAGGCGGTCAGCCGCACCTACCGTGCGTTGGGACGATTGAGTGTCCTCAAGCAAATCAATATTGACGTGCGACCTGTGGGCGAGGTGGACGGCGTGCTCATGGTCGATGCCTATGTGCTGCTGCAACCCGACAAGACGCAGACCGTCTCGGTCTCACTCGAGGGCACCAACAGTGAGGGCGACCTGGGATTCGGCGTCGGCCTGGACTACGAGCACCGCAACCTGTTCAAGGGTGCCGAGGTGTTCAGTGCCAAGGCCAAGGTTTCCTATGAGAGCCTGTCGGGCGATTTGGGCGGCTTGATCAACAACAACTACAGCGAGTATTCTACCGAGCTAGGTGTCACGTTCCCCAAGTTCATGGCTCCTTTCCTCAAGCGTTCCTTCAAGCGCAAGATACAGGCCTCGACGGCATTCACCGTCAACTTCGACTATCAGGCCAGACCCGAGTACACCCGTGTCATCGCCGGTGGCGCATGGCGCTACCAGTGGACCGAGCGCAGCCGCAGCCTGTCGCACACCTTGACGCTCTTTGACCTGAGTGTGATCAGTGTGCCCAAGTTCAACGATGAGTTCTTTGACCGCATCACCAATCCGCTGCTGCGATACAGCTATCAGGACCACTTGATCATGAGGATGGGCTACAATTTTTACCGCACTAACAAGACCGAGACGAATGTCCTGCAGATGGGCCGTTTCCAACGCAACGTGTTCACCGTCCGTGCCAATGCCGAGACGGCCGGCAACCTGCTCTATGCCCTGTCAAAAATTTCGGGGCAAAAGGCTGATATGAACGGCAGCTACAAGTCATTGGGCATTCGTTACTCCCAGTATGTCAAGGCCGATGCCGACTATGCGTTGACACACTATTTTGATCGCCGCCAGAGCGTTGCCTTCCATGTGGGCACGGGCATCGCCATCCCCTATGGCAACAGCGATGTGTTGCCCTTCGAGAAACGCTTCTACAGTGGTGGCGCCAACAGTGTGCGTGGTTGGGGTGTGCGCACCCTTGGCCCCGGTGCCTATAACAGCAACAACAGCCTCTCCAACTTCATCTACCAGTGCGGTGACATCCGTTTCGACCTCAACCTTGAGTACCGTGCCAAGCTGTTCTGGGTGGTCGAGCTCGGCTTGTTCCTGGATGCGGGCAACATCTGGACCATCCAGGACTATGAGGACCAGCCAGGCGGCGTCTTCAAGTTCAACAAGTTCTATGAGCAGATTGCAGCGGCCTATGGTGCCGGCATCCGATTGGATTTCAAATATTTCCTCGTGCGCGTGGACATGGGCATGAAGGCGCACAACCCTGCTGGCGGACAGGAGCATTGGCCCCTGCTGCACCCGAAATTCAAGCGCGACAGCGAGTTCCACTTCTCGGTGGGTTACCCCTTCTGATTACTACCGTATCAAATCGCTCATTCAAGGCATGACAGTCAATGTTTTGCTGCGAAATGACGCGCTTCTCATTGATAAAGGTATTTTTTTTGTTTTTTTTTTGCGTAATCTTTGGAGTTGTCGTTTTTTTTTGTACTTTTGCCTGTGAATAGAAACCTAAAAGCAAATAATTTATTGATTTATAGATTGTTTTTATTAACTTTTAAATTTTTCAAACTATGAAGAAATTATCCTTTATTCTTCTGATGGCCGTTCTGGCTCTCCCGATGATGGGCCAGACCAAGGTCTATGGTGTGCAGGCTGCTCGTCAAGCTACGAATCCTGCCAAGGCAACTGTGCATTCTATCATGCCTCAGTTTGCCACCTCGAACGTGCGCGTTGATATCCCCGAGGGTTATTGCGCAATTACCCTGAATGCTGCTGACGTTTGGCAGGATGGCTCTGGCTACCAGATGCTGCTCGACGCTGACGCCAACACCTACGGCACCGTGATTCCCGAGACCGGTGGTCTGACCACTGGTGGCGACGCTAGCGCTGCTACCTATGCTGAGTTTGAGTATAAGATCCCCGAGAATGCTGATGGCGCACTGACGACACAAAACATTGTGCTCGACGCTGAGGTTACCATCCTCATTCCCGCCGGTGTGTATGACTGGTGCATCACCAACCCCACTCCTGGTGACAGAATGTGGATTGCTTCAGCCAATGGTAACATCCCCGGCCGCTTTGATAACTATGAGTTCGCTGCCGGTGCCACCTACATTTTCTACGTAACTCTGGGTGGCTCTAACGACCGTGTTGACCTGGAGATCATCGATCCCACTGCTCCCGTTATGCCCGAGAACGTAACCGCTGACGAGAACGCTAACATCGCTTGGGAGAACGACCACGATCCCATGTTCAACCTGCGCTACAGGGTTTACGATCCCGACGTGGCTCAGCACCTCGTTTGGAGCGACGACACCAACCTCGACGACTGGATGGTTTACGACGCTGACGGTGACGGCTACAACTGGGGCCTCTATGAAGGTGACGGCAACATCTACTTCGGCTCGGCTAGCTATCAGAACTACGAGTCTCTCAGCCCCGACAACTGGTTGATCACTCCCGTTGTTCCCTTCGGTGGCAGCTTGACCTTCACTGCTTGGAACCAGTCAGCTTATTACCTTGATCACTTCGATGTTTACATCGCTGTTGGCGAGGGTGAGAATATTGAAGACTTCGAGCTTCTCCAGGCTGGCTTTGAGCCTGGCACGACTGCCGAGGTATTCACCATTGACCTGAGCGCTTATGCTGGTCAGGAAGGCCGCCTCGCATTCCGTCACGTTGACTGCTACGACGAGTGGGCTATCTATCTGGATGACGTGACCATCGATGTTCCCGGTAACGAGCCCGGCGAGTGGACCGTTGTTGAGGGTATCGAAGGCAATAACTTCACCATCGAGGGTCTGGATCCCAACACCACCTATGAGGTAGAGGTACAGGCTGTTGCCGCTGACGGCCGCACCACCGACTGGACTGAGCCCGTTATCTTCACCACTGGTGAGGGCGGCGGCGTTGAGCCCACCGAGTACTGCGCTCGTCCCGAGTGCGCTTATGCAATCACCGACTTTGAGACTGTTACTGTTACCATCACCAACAACGAGCCCGATGCAATCGTAGTTTACTCGGTATACTG
The DNA here is from genome assembly GCA_902784675.1 of uncultured Bacteroidales bacterium. Classification (GTDB taxonomy): domain Bacteria; phylum Bacteroidota; class Bacteroidia; order Bacteroidales; family Muribaculaceae; genus Sodaliphilus. The sequence continues at coordinate 6,627 of CACZVR010000058.1, forward strand.
CGGCGAGGAGCTCATCGAGGAGGGTACCTTCACTGGCGATCAGTATCAGATCGTTGTTACTGGCCCTGGCGACTATGTAGTACACGCAGTTGCCACTATGGAGGGTTATCTTGACAGCCCCGACGGTGGTGTATTCTTCACCATCCTGCCCAACGATGCTCCTCCCGTAAGCATCGACGAGCTGGTAAACGGCAAGACCGTTGCTAACGTACGCTACTTCAACGCTCTTGGTCAGGAGATGCAGAGTGCTAACGGCATGACCATCGTCGTTACCACCTACACCGACGGCACCACCAGCACCGCTAAGGTTGTGAAGTAATCTGATTTGTTGAGATTCAATTAGAATCCCGATAACTCCTAGACGGGCGACCCATTCAGGGCCGCCCGTCCTGTTATTATGGCGATGATGTTGGCCCTGAAAGTTATTCATCAGGGCGTCCTGTGAAAGCTCCGTTAGGAGCTGTCAGAGCATAAGCCGGGGTGTAGCGAGGCGAAGCCGAGTGCAACCCCTGCAATAGTGAATTCCTTGTCTTAGCCCCATCGGGGCGGCAGTAAATCGTTGACACACAAAGTGTCGCCCCTAATGGGGCTATTGTTCGTGTGTGGCGATCTTTTACAGAAGTTCCGCTTCGCTACACTCCTGCCTATAACCTGATAGCCCTACGGGCTTAAAAGTAAACGAATTGCACGAAAAGAATAAGAATAATCTGCATTAAAATGGTTTGAATCCTAATTAGCATTAGCTCCGCATGATTTGGGCCAACAGCGCTATTGTTCCAAAATACAAAGTGCCGTTTTTTTGTTTTTCACTAGGTTTTATTTATTTTTGCATCGTGAAACTAATCCTTTTTTTGTTTAACTATTTAAATTTTTCAAGCTTATGAAAAAATTATCTTTTATTCTGTTGATGGCCGCATTGGCTCTGCCGATGATGGCTCAGACCAAAGCAGAGGAGGACGCAGCTATGGCAAACTATCGCCACAAAGCTGTTCCCTCGTTTACCCTCCAGGGCAAGAAAGCTCCTGTTGCTGTCCTGCGCGATGAGATTCCCGATGGCTATGCCAGTGTAACTCTTAGCGCCGCTGATGTTTGGGGCGATGGTACTGGCTACCAGATGCTGCTCGATGCTGACGCTACTGCCTATGGCAACATTTTCCCCGTGAGTGGTGCTTTCTCGGACGCAGATGTCAGCGCTGAGGTGTATGCTGAGTTTGAGTACAAGATTCCCGAGAATGCCGATGGTGCTCTCACGACTACCAACATCTTGGTTGACGAGGCTGTAACTATCTTGATTCCCGCAGGAACTTATGACTGGTGTATCACCAACCCGACTCCCGGTGACGCTCTGTGGATTGCTTCTAACCTTGGTTCAATCAACGGACGCTATGATGACTTTGTTTTTGAGAATGGTGCTGCCTATACTTTCTATGTATCCGCATCTGGCTACAACGACTGTGTTGACTTGGAGATTTATGATCCCTTTGCACCTGTGATGCCCGAGAATTTGACCGTCAATCCCACAGCCAATACTGCTGATGTGGCTTGGGAGAACACCACCGATCCTTTCTTCAACCTGCGCTACAGGGAGTATAAGCCCAATACTGCTCAGCAGTTCACCTGGGGCTTCGAGAACGAAGAGGAGATAGCAGGTTGGAGGCTCTATGATGCTGATGGTGATGGCTACAACTGGCGCATTGATAACAACGCTTCTAATGCTCACAGCGGTAATGCCAGCATTGTTTCGGACAGTTACTACAGTGGTGTCCGCACCCCGGACAACTGGCTGTTCTCGCCCGTTGTGCCCCTGAATGGCACGCTGACATTCTGGTCAAAGAACTACAGTCTTAATTATCTTGATCACTTCGTTGTTTATGCTGCTGTAGGTGATGCCGACGATGTTGATGTTGATAACCTCGAAGCATTTGTGCCGGTGAGTGATGTCATCACTCCTGCAGGTACTTGGGAACAGTACACCATTGACCTGAGCCAGTTCGAGGGCGCTATGGGTCGCTTTGCTTTCCGTCACTTCGACTGCTCAGACCTGTGGCGTGTCTATGTTGACGACATTACCCTCTACGTTCCTGGCGATGATGAGAACGAGTGGATCGTGGTTGAAGGCATTCAGGGCAACGAGTTCACCATCGAGGGCCTGAATCCCGAGACCACCTACGAGGTAGAGGTACAGGCTGTGAGCGCTAACGGCCGCACCAGCGACTGGGCTGCTGAGATGTTCACCACCCTGGAGGCTGGCGAAGAGCCCACCGAGTATTGCGCTCGTCCCGAGTGTGCTTATGCAATCACCGACTTTGAGACCGTTACCGTTACCATCACCAACAACGAGCCCGAGGCAACCGTGGTTTACTCGGTATACTGCGGCGAGGAGCTCATCGAGGAGGGTACCTTCACCGGCGCTCAGCATCAGATCCAAGTTACTGGCCCTGGCGACTATGTAGTACACGCAGTTGCCACGATGCAGGGTTATCTTGACAGCCCCGACGGTGGCGTATTCTTCACCATCTTGCCCAACGATGCTCCTCCCACGGCTATCGACGAGCTGGCTGGCGGCAAGACCGTTGCTAACGTGCGCTACTTCAACGCTCTTGGTCAGGAGATGCAGAGTGCTAACGGCATGACCATCGTCGTTACCACCTACACCGACGGTACCACCAGCACCGCAAAAACAATCCTGAAGAAGGATTGAATCGCTGATGACGGGCGGCCTTGAATGGGCCGCCCGTCCTGTTATTCCTGTTATTATGACAATGATGTTGGCCATGAAAGTTATTCATTGGGGCGTCCTGTAAAAGCCTCGTTAGGAGCGGCAGGGGCATTACCTGACAGCACTACGGGCTTAAAAGTAAGCCCTTCATGTAAAAGTGTTATTATTAATGTATTGATATATAGCCATTTGTTGTTGATGGCTGGTTGTTTACCGGACACCCTATTGAAAAAAATCTTTTTTTTTGCTGCCGTTTTCAATAGTTTTTTATAATTTTGCATGTTGTAAAAAAATCTGTGTAATTAACGTTTTAAAAATTTTCAAGCTAATGAAGACAAAATTATTTCTTTTAGGTTTGGTGGCCTTGTTGACCGCAGGTTCGGTACAGGCCATGGATGTTACCACAATCAGCAAGGGTAACAGGGTAAAGAATCCGGCAACCCGCCAGTCGGGTATTGTTGTAAAGGGTATGCCCATTCAGTACCAGAACGCCGGTACGATGACTGCTACCAGCAGGGACGGTGTTTACACCTGGGACTTTGAGGATGAGGCTCAGCTCGACAACTGGATGGCTCTCGACAATGACAACGACGGCTACAACTGGCAGTATTTCAACAACACCGGTCTTGAGACCGGTCGCATGACTGCTCACAGTGGTGAAGGTCTGGTTGCTTCGGCAAGCTATGACAACGACAGCTACACCGCCCTCACTCCCGACAACTGGCTGATCTCGCCGGTTGTTGACCTGGGTGGTGCCCTGACATTCTGGGCTTGTGGTCAAGATGCTAGCTATGCAGCCGAGGTATTTGGTGTTTATGTTTGCGTCGGTGATCCCGAGAACATCAACGATTTCGTTCAGGTAGGTCCGGACATGACCGCTACTGGCGAATATGAGCTGTACGAGTATGACCTGAGCGCATTTGCTGGTCAGCAGGGTTGCTTCGCTATCCGTCACTATAACGTGACCGACCAGTTCTGGCTGAACGTTGATGACGTGACGCTGAACACCACTGGCGTTGTTCTGCCCTATGCTACGATGCCCACCAACCTGGCCGTTAATCCCGCCGCTACCACTGCCGACGTGGCTTGGGACGGTGCCGAGGGTGACAGCTGGACGCTGCGTTATCGCCCCTATGTTGATCCCGCAACTGTTAGCACGCTTTGGGATCTTCCTATTCCCGGCTATTCTGAGCAGGTTGCAGACTTCATGATTTGGGATGCCGACGGTGACGGTTACAACTGGGGTCTGACTTACAGCGATGACTCGCAGACCGACGCTTGCTTCTACTCCGAGAGCTATGTTTTCGACTGGAGCACCTTCTATAGTGCATCTCTCGATCCCGACAACTGGCTGATCACTCCTGCTGTTGGTCTGGGTGGTACGCTCAAGTTCAAGGTTTGGAACTCTTCGACGAGCTATCCCGATAAGTTGGCAGTTTATGTAACTACCAATGGTGAATGGACAAGTGCCGATGATTTCGTTCTGCTGCAGGACAACATCGTTCCCGGCACCGCTCCCGAGGAGTATGAGATCGACCTGAGCGCTTATGAGGGTCTTGGCTACATTGCATTCCGTCACTATGACAGCTATGACATGATGTCAATCAACCTTGATGATATCGAGGTAATCCCCGTTGGTGCACAGCAGTATGCTGAGTGGATCTATGTCAATGACCTGGATGCCACCAACTACACCATCGAGGGTCTGACCCCCGAGACCACCTACGAGGTACAGGTACAGGCTTCGAACGAGAAGCCCTCTGTTTCGGACTGGACTGAGTCTGTAATCTTCACCACCCTGGCTGAAGGTCAAGAGCCCACCGAGTATTGCGAGCGTCCTGAGTGCTCTTATGCAATCACCGACTTTGAGACCGTTACCGTTACCATTACCAACAATGAGCCCGAGGCTACCGTAGTTTACTCGGTATACTGCGATGGCGAGCTCATCGAGGAGGGTACCTTCACTGGTGACCAGTATCAGGTTGTTGTTACCGGCCCTGGCGACTATGTAGTACACGCAGTTGCCACGATGCCCGGTTATCTTGACAGCCCCGACGGTGGTGTATTCTTCACCATCCTGCCCAACGATGTTCCTCCCGTAAGCATCGACGAGCTGGCCGGCGGTAAGACCGTTGCTAACGTACGCTACTTCAACGCTCTTGGTCAGGAGATGCAGAGTGCTAACGGCATGACCATCGTCGTTACCACCTATACCGACGGTACCACCAGCACCGCAAAGGTTGTGAAGTAAGAAACGCTGAAAAACAATCCTGATAAAGGATTGAATCGCTGATGACAGGCGGCCCACTGCGAGCCGCCTGTCATTGTTTTATACTGTCATGCTGCAATATTATCGAACTCGATCGCGTTATTTGGGTACTCATGGTTATTTCGGTCGCGGAATAAATTGGAGTTTCCATTTTTTGTGTAATTTTGTGCCAATAAATTTTACCCACATGGACCAAATCAAAGTGAAGATAGTGAACAAGGGGCCGCATGGCTTGCCGCAGTATGCCACAGCGTTGAGCGCTGGCATGGACCTGCACGCATGGCTTGAGCAGCCCTTGACGCTGCAGCCCTTGCAGCGTGCTCTGGTGCACACGGGCATTTACATTGCCCTGCCCGAGGGTTTTGAGTGCCAGATTCGTCCCCGCAGCGGTCTTGCACTCAAGCGGGGCCTCACGGTGCTCAACACGCCGGGCACCATCGATGCCGACTATCGTGGTGAAATCGGTGTCATCCTGGTCAACTTGAGTGATGAGCCGCAGACCATCGAGGACGGTGAGCGCATCTGCCAGATGGTCATTGCTCGCCACAGCACGGCAATATGGGAACAAGTGGACAGCCTTGATGAGACCGAGCGCGGCGCCGGCGGTTTTGGTCACACGGGCACAAAATGATCAAGTGACGATGAGACGCTACACATTATATATACTGTTGCTCATCATGGCGCTGTCGGCCGCTGCTGCCGGCAAGAAAGTGCCGGAGAAGAAATCGGTCTCGCTAGCCGACAAGCGCAAGGCCGAATACATCTTTGTTGAAGCGCAGACCCAAAAACTGAAAGGGAACTATGACGCTTTCTACGATCTGTTGACCCGTGCTCATGAGATTGATCCTGACAACACGGCAATCTCCTTCTACATGGGCATGTGCCTGCTCAAGATGAACAACACCACCATCGCGCGATGCGAGCAAGGGCTGGAGCTGATGAAACAACATTTTGAGGCCCAACCCGAGGACCTCTACGAGACCACATTCTACAGCGACGCCAACCTGCAGTTCGGCCATCCCGACGAGGCGTTGCGAGCCCTCAAGGTGCTCAATGAACAGAACCCCAACCGATGGGAGTTGCAGATGAGGCTCGCCGAGGCTTACGCACGTTCGGGCGACTATGTGCAGAGCAATGCCACCTATGACAGCATTGCCGCCTTGTTTGGTGACGCCATGCAGATCACGTCGAACAAGATCGAGAACTACATGGCCTTGAACGACAGTGTGGGCGCCCTCGAGGAGATGAGAAATTGTCTTGCACAGGCCCCGCAGAACGCTTCATACAACATCGCCATGAGCGGCCTGTTCCAGCACTACGGCATGATCGACAGCGCGTTCTACTACCTGGATCGCGCTCAAGAATATGATCCTGACAACGGCTATGTCTATCTCACGCGTGCCGAGTTCTATCGCATGTCGGGTGACACGGTGGCCTATGAACAGCAAATCAACAATGCGCTCATGGCCGAGCAAGTTGATGTGGACACCAAGCTGGGCGTGCTGTTGAGTTACATCACGGACAAAATGGCTCGAGAAGACACCACACAGCGCATCGACAACCTCTTCACTGTGCTCATCGACCAGCACCCCCACGAGGCGAAGATTCACCAGCTCTACAGTGAATACCTCTATACGAAAAAGGACTACGCAGGAGCCATTGAGCAGTTGGGCTATAGCCTGGATGTGAATCCGACCGATGCCGACGGATGGCGCAACATGGTGATTATCAACATGCTGAATGACGATTATGCCGCAGCTATCAAAGCGTCGGAGAAGGCATTGGAATACAACTCGGACAATCTGGACCTGATGGGCTATGTCGCAGGATGTTATTACCAGATGAAGAAATATGATAAAGCTATCGAGCTATATCAAAAGGTGCTCACGATGGCCGACTCGACCGACGTGGAGCGCAGGGCGAACATCATCACGGGCATGGGAGACATCTACAGCGAGATGAACGATACTGCGCGCACCATCGAGTGCTATGAGGAGGCATTACAAATAGACCCCTACAGCTCGGGAGCGCTGAACAACTATGCCTATTACTTGGCGCAACGCGGGCTGCATCTCGACCGTGCCGAGCGCATGGCGGCACTTGCCGTCAAGGATGAGCCCGACAATGCCAACTTCATCGACACCTATGCCTGGGTTTTCTTCGCCAGGAAGGATTATGAGAAGGCATTGCTTTACATCAAGAGTGCTGTCGAGAAAGACGAAGACAATCATCTGCTGGAGCATTACGGCGACATCCTGTGGTTCGTCGACGAGCACGAGGCTGCCGTTGAACAATGGCAGAAAGCCCTGGAAGAAGACCCCGAAAATGAACTGCTGCAGCGCAAAGTGAAAGATAAGACCTACTATGAGAAATAGAATTGCAATACTCATCGCAGTCACGATGCTGATGACTGCGTGCGGCACGATGAAGAAAGCCGCTGGTGATCAACAACAAGGAAACGGAATGGGGCAGACCACGCCCACGACAACGAGTGACCCTCGCGATGCCGTCATCGCCACGCTGGGTGACTGGAACACCTTGCAGACGGGCGGCAACATTGCTCTGAAGGGTGGCAATAACTTCTCGTCCTCGATGCAGATGCGCATGGTGCGAGGTCAGGCTATCTACATCTCGCTGCGTCCCTTACTGGGCATCGAGGTGGGCAAGTTGCTCATCACGGCCGACAGCCTCTATGCCGTGGACAAGGTGCACAAGCGTTACATCGCCGAGAAAGTCTCGTTGCTCACGGCAGGCATCCCCGTCACGGTCAGTGACGTGCAGGACATCTTCCTGGGCAGGCCTTTTGTCATCGGGCAGGGCACCTTCGGCGAGGCGTTGAAGGATATGATCAACGTCGTTCAAGGCAGCAGTGCTTTGACTTTGTCGCCCAACGAGGGTTACAAGGGATATGGCTATGCTTTCACCTTCGACAAGTCCAATCGGGTCACGGGACTCAATATCACCCGTGAGGGTAGCGCTGAACCGTCCTACAAGGTCAAGTATGGAGCTGTAAACCGAACTCCTGCCGGCAACATTGCCCATAACATCGATGTGGATGCCACAGTCGAGAAAAAGAAGATCGCCTTCTCGATTTCCTACAAGAACATTGACTGGAACGGCTCGGTGAAAATCGACAGGAACATTCCCAGTGGCTACAAGCGCATGAGTGCAGCCGACCTCTTCTCCCTGTTCTCGAACTGATAATCACAAAATAGCCCAAAAATCAAAGGGGGCGAACCATCAGGTTCACCCCCTCTTGATTTCATTCACCCCAAGTATAGGGTGGGGTAGTCATTACTCCTCGTCCAGGAGGATGTGCATCACCTCGATGGCACTCTTCATGACGTTGGTGCCAGGACCGAAGATGGCTGCCACGCCTGCCTTGTACAGGTAGTCATAGTCCTGCATGGGGATCACACCACCAGCGGTGACGATGATGTCCTCACGGCCAAGCTTCTTGAGCTCCTCAATCACAGCGGGAACGAGGGTCTTGTGACCAGCGGCGAGTGAAGATACGCCGAGCACGTTAACGTCGTTCTCGACGGCCTCGCGGGCACTCTCCTCGGGAGTCTGGAACAAGGGACCCATGTCCACGTCAAAGCCACAGTCGGCATAGCCGGTGGCAACGACCTTGGCGCCACGGTCGTGACCGTCTTGACCCATCTTGGCAATCATGATGCGGGGCTGACGGCCTTCCTTCTTGGCAAAGAGGGCGGTCAAGCGACGAGCCTCCTCCAGGTCGGGATCTGATTTGGTTTCTGCTGAATACACGCCTGAAATGGTTTTAACGACTGCTTTGTAACGTCCCACGATTTCCTCGCAGGCATCTGAAATCTCACCCAGCGATGCGCGGTCTTTGGCGGCCTCGACGGCGAGTTCGAGCAGATTGCCCTTGCCGGTCTTGACACACTCGGTGATGGCGGCGAGGTCGGCCTTAACCTTAGCCTCGTCACGGTTAGCACGCAGCTTCTCGAGACCTTCAACCTGTTCCTTGCGAACCTCGGTGTTGTCAATCTCAAGGATGTCGATGGGAGCCTCTTTCTCGAGGGCATACTTGTTGATGCCGACGATGGTCTGGCGGCCACTGTCGATGCGGGCCTGGGTGCGAGCGGCGGCTTCCTCGATGCGCATCTTGGGAACACCGGTCTCAATAGCTTTGGCCATACCGCCCAGTTTCTCGATCTCCTCGATGTGAGCCCATGCCTTCTGCACCAGTTCATTGGTCAGCGCCTCTACATAGTAGGAACCAGCCCAAGGATCAATGACCTTGGTGATATAGGTTTCTTGCTGGATGTAGATCTGGGTGTTACGGGCGATACGTGCCGAGAAGTCGGTAGGCAGTGCGATGGCCTCGTCGAGAGCGTTGGTGTGCAGCGACTGGGTGTGACCCTGTGCGGCAGCCATAGCCTCGATACAGGTGCGGCCCACATTGTTGAAAGGATCCTGGGCGGTCAGTGACCAACCAGAGGTCTGGCTGTGGGTGCGCAGCGACATTGACTTGGGATTCTCGGCGCCGAAGCTCTTCACGATTTTGGCCCACAACAGACGACCAGCGCGCATCTTGGCGATCTCGGTGAAGAAGTTCATCGAGATACCCCAGAAGAACGACAGACGGGGGGCAAAAGCGTCAACCGACAGACCGGCGTTCACACCGGTGCGGATGTAGTCCATACCATCGGCCAGGGTGTAAGCCAGCTCGATGTCGGCGGTAGCGCCAGCCTCTTGCATGTGGTAACCCGAGATGGAGATGGAGTTGAACTTGGGCATATACTTTGAGGTGTACTCAAAGATGCTGGCGATGATCTGCATCGAGAACTTGGGAGGATAGATGTAGGTGTTGCGCACCATGAACTCCTTCAAAATATCGTTCTGGATGGTACCTGCCATCTCTTCGAGCTTAGCGCCCTGCTCCAGACCTGACACGATGTAGAACGCCATGATGGGCAGCACGGCACCGTTCATGGTCATCGACACTGACATCTTGTTCAAGGGGATACCGTCGAACAGGACCTTCATATCCTCTACCGAGCAGATGGACACACCAGCCTTGCCGACGTCACCGACAACGCGCTGGTTGTCAGCGTTGTAACCGCGGTGGGTGGGGAGGTCGAATGCTACGGACAGACCTTTCTGACCCGAAGCCAGGTTGCGGCGATAGAACGCGTTGGACTCGGCAGCGGTCGAGAAGCCTGCATACTGACGGACGGTCCACGGACGGAACGGATACATCAGTGAATAGGGACCACCCAGGAAGGGAGGAATACCGGCAACGAACTCCAGGTGCTCCAGACCCTCGATGTCCTCGTGAGTGTAAATGGGCTTGATGTCGATTAACTCGGCATTCTTCCACACTTCGCCCTTGGGAAGGGGATTGTGCTTTACATTAAAAGCATCATTTGCAATATCTATATTCTTAAAATTCGGTCTCATAGTCGTCTCGTCATTTTAACAGTTTAGCGTTGAAAGCTTTTAACGTAGCAAGCACATTGGTGCGAACATTGATGAAGTTGGTGATGCCCAGTGCCTTGAATTCATCGGTCTCGGGACCGGCGAGCACGAGCTCAGCACGGCCGTCGAGTTCCTTCACGGCCTCGGGAATGAGAGCGGCATACTCGTCATCGCTCGAGCAGAGGACAACGACGTCGGCCTTCTTCTCCATAGCGGCATCCACACCCTCCTTGACGGTCTTGAAACCGTTGTTGTCAATCAGCTCATAGCCAGCGCAAGCAAAGAAGTTGTCGCTGAACTGAGCGCGAGCCAGACGCATGGCCAGGTTGCCGATGGTGAGCATGAACACCTTGGGCGTGTTGGCAGCGTGCTCGGTCTGGAGGCGAACCTCTTCGAACTGCGTAGCCAGACGCTTGGTGTTGAGTGTCACGGCACCCTCGGGCTCCTCATGGTTGCAGCTGCAGTGGCAGTTGCATTCCTTGCAAGCATCAGCCTTGTCGGCAGCCTTCTCGGTGAAGTTGGGGAACTGGTTGGTACCCAGCAACTGCTCACGACGCTTAGCTACCTTGTCGAAACGCTCCTTAGCGGTAGCATTAACGGCATTGATGATGTCGCTGCTCTCAAGCGCAGCCTTGAAACCGCCCTTGTCCTCCACGTCGAGGAAGAGCTTCCAGCCCTGCTCGGCGAGGTTCTTGGTCAGCATTTCCACATAGTAGGAACCGCCAGCGGGGTCAACGACCTTGTCGAGGTGGCTCTCTTCCTTGAGCAGGATCTGCTGGTTGCGGGCGATGCGCTCGCTGAAGTCGTCACTCTCCTTATAGGGAGCGTCAAACGGAGTCACGACAATCGAGTCAACACAAGCGAGTGCAGCACTCATGGCCTCGGTCTGTGAGCGCAGCAAGTTCACGTAGCTGTCATAGATCGTCTGGTTGTAACGGCTGGTCTCGGCATTGACGTTCATCATGCACGAGTAGTCGTTAGCGGGATTGAACTGCTTCACGATGAGCGCCCACAGTTCGCGTGCAGCACGGAACTTGGCAATCTCCATGAAGTAAACAGTCGAAACACCCATGTTGAACTTGATGCGGTTGGCCACCTCGTCGGCAGTGAAACCAGCATCGGTCAGCATGGCCATCCACTCGGCACCCCAGGCCAGGGCATAACCCAGCTCCTGGTAGATGTAGGCACCAGCGTTGTTCAGTGCCAGCGAGTCAACGCTGAGCACGCGCAGGTGAGCGACGGGCTTAACGGTGTTCATCAGTTCAGTTGCCATTGCCACGATGTCGCCAGGGAAGGGCTCACCGTGCTTGAAGGTGCGCTTGAACGGGTTGAAGGTGATTGATCCGACGAAGGTGTCTTCGCAACCATTCTCCTTGCAGATTTCAACGAGCTCCTTGGCATACTTCAGCGCACACTTGGGGCAGCACATCAGGTTGATTTCACAAGCGGGAAGGACGATACCTGCCAGCAATGCCTTCAGGTCCACATCACCACCATGCATGTGGAAACCGATAGAGTTGATACCCTTGTCGAGAATCTCGAGAGCCTTGGTGTTGGCGGCCTTCACATCGTTAACGTCGATGTTCTGGCGCACCTTCCAGTCATTGTTGTGGCGGGTTCCGCGAACATAGGGGAACTCACCGGGGAGTGATTTGGTTTGCTTCAGGTCAGCGATGTCCACGCTGCGATACAGCGGTTGGGCGCTGAAACCCTCGTTTGTCCGCCAAACCATTTTTTTCTCAAAGTCGGCCCCTTTCAGGTCAACCTCGGCCTTGGCACGCCACTCCTCGGGAGTGACAGGCGCGAATTGGTCGAACAATTTCTTTTTTGTTTCTGCCATAATAAAAAAATATAGTAACCTTAAAAATTGATATAGTCACTGTTGATATTGGGAACGCTCCGTTCCAATCGGCAAAATTACTACTATTTCCCGAAATAGACGCCCAATTTTATGATTATTCACATTAAAAATAAAAGATGTGGCCCTTGGCCGAGAATGGACATGTGGTTTTTTTGCTTAAATGGGCAGAAAAGTTTACCTTTGTGCAAAAATAAGAGGCAATGACTGTTCAACGAATGAATTGGGACCGATTGATCTCGGACAAGCGATTGGGTCTGGAACATTACCACGATGAGAAGGGTGGGGTGCGCAGCGATTTTGAGCGCGACTATGACCGCCTGGTGTTCTCGTCCCCCTTCAGGCGACTGCAGAACAAAACGCAGGTGTTCCCGCTGCCCGACAGCATCTTTGTGCACAACCGCTTGACCCACAGCTTGGAAGTGTCGAGTGTGGGCAAGTCGATGGCGCGCGAGGTGGTCATCCGACTCATGCCGCGATACAAGGGTGAGCCGTGGGCCGAGAAATTGCGCGACATCGGCGAAATTGTCGCGGCTGCCTGTCTGGCGCACGATTTGGGTAATCCGCCGTTTGGACACTCGGGCGAAAAGACCATCGGAGCCTACTTCAGTGAGGGTAAAGGCCTGGAATTCAAGGATAAGTTCACTGTTGAGCAATGGAACGACCTCATCCACTTTGAGGGGAACGCCAACTCCCTGCGCACCCTCGTTCATCAGTTCAACGGGCGCCGTCCGGGAGGTTTTGCCATGACCTATTCGACCCTGGCGTCCATCGTGAAATATCCTTACTCGTCGATGCATGCCGGAGAGAAAGGCAAGTTCGGCTTTTTCACGACCGAGAAGGACATCTTCAAGCGCATTGCCGACGAGCTGGGCATCCTTCGCCTCGAGGAAGACCGTTACTGCCGTCATCCGCTCGTTTACATCGTCGAGGCGGCCGATGACATCTGCTATCAGATCATGGACATTGAGGACGGTCACAAACTGCGCATCATCAGCACTGGCGAGACCATCGACCTGTTGTTGGGTTTCTTCACTCCAGAGCGCCAGGAGCATCTGCGCCAGCACATGGAGCGCGTTGCCGACCCCAACGAGAAAATCGCCTACTTGCGCTCCTGCATCGTGGGCCTGCTGGTGGAGCAGTGTGCCGCTGTCTTTGCCGCCCACGAGGACGAAATCATGGAGGGACGTTTCGAGGGCAGCCTCATCGACCGCATCGACCCGCTGCCTGCTGCGGCCTATCAAGCATGCAGCACGCTGGCCTTCAATAAATTATACCGCGCCAGTTATGTCGTGGATGTGGATTTGGCAGGTAACCGCATCATCAACCTGCTGCTGGAAAAACTCATCGAGGCGGTCATGCACCCCGAGCGCAACTACTCACAGCTGTTGCTCAACAAGTTCCCGCAGCAGTATGATGTTCATGCCCCCACGCTCTTTGAACAGGTGCAGGCGGTGCTCGACCACATCAGCGCGATGACCGACGTGTATGCCCTCAACCTCTATCGTCAGCTTGACGGCATCTCACTCCCCACAGTATAAAAGCTAAGGACTGCGAAGGCCTAAGGGCGCCTCTCACTCATGACAAATTCCAGCGTTCCGCCCGCCATGATGTCTTGATGCTTGAGTTTGAAGCCCTGTATCCGTTTGCCGTTGAGGCGGATTTCCTTGACGTATATCCCCTTGTCGCCCTTGCGGATGATGGTAAACTCCTTGTCTCCCGCCAAGTGCAGAGTGGCACGCTGGAACAGTGGCGTGCCGATGACATATTCGGCAGCGCCCGCATTGAAGGGATAGAAGCCTAATGCCGAGAAAATGTACCACGCCGACATCTGTCCGCAGTCATCGTTGCCAGCATAGCCTGCTGGAGTAGCATTATAGAACTCGGAGCGCACTTGGTTTACCAGTTCTTGAGTGCGCCAAGGGCAACCGGCGAAGTTGTAGAAATAGACGGTGTGGTGGCTGGGTTCGTTGCCGTGGGCATACTGGCCGATAAACGCCGAGGCATTGCCGTTAGTCTCACGGTTGACGGAAGTGAGGCTGAAATTTTCATCTAATTTTTTCAGAAATGTTTTCTTGCCACCCATCAGCTTGATGAATTGCTCGGGTGCATGAGGCACAAACCACAGGTATTGCCAGGCGTTCCCCTCAATGAAACTGTTGTCTTCATAGCTGAGCGGGTCAAAAGGCTCTGCCCATCGTCCGTTGTCGTCACGAGCTCTAAAGAACCCGGTGTTTTCATCATACAGGTTTTTATAGTAAGTCGCCCTTTGGGCAAAGTGATGATAGTCGTCTTTGTGCCCCAGACGCTCGGCAACGACAGCGACGCACCAGTCGTCAAATGCCTGCTCCAGTGTGATGGAAACCGAAGATCCTTGCTTGTTGCAGGGCATGTAGCCCAGTTCTTCCCACAGGTCAAACGGCGAGTTGGTGTGAGGCCTTGTGCTACTCTCGACCATTGCTCGATAGGCTTTCTCAACATCGATGCCGGGCAGGTCGGCGAGAATGGCGTCGGCGATGACAGGGATGGCATGGTTGCCTATCATGTGTGCCGCCAGGTCGGGTTTGAGCAAGAGGTAAAGCGGATGCGCGGCGCGGAAGGTATCCCACAGCGAGAATGTGGAGTGGTAGCTTTGACCCATGGGCATCTGGCGCACCTCATAGTTGGTATCCATGTATCGGCCATCGACATCGCTCATGGTGTTGGGCTGCAACAACACATGGTAGAGTCCGGTGTAGAAGATCTGCTTTTGCTCATCTGTGCCGTCAATATCGATGCATGACAGCTGCCGCTGCCACTCGTCGTGGGCTTGACGGACATATTGGTCAAAATCCCAGCCTGGAGCTTCGGCAGCGAGGTTTCGACGTGCTCCGTCGATATCGACCGCCGAGAGGGCGACCTTGACCGTCAATTGGCTATCATCTGAATTGTCAAACGATAGGGCGCAACGCAGCGTGCGCCCATTGATTACCGTAGCATCACCCACTGTGCGCGTGCCGTCCATGAGCAGATGCCCGGTGATGGGACGGGAAAATTCGGCGCGGAAATAGACTTTGCGCAGTTTGGCCCATCCGGTGATGACGCGGTAGCCTTCCACCGTGTGGTCATCGACAAGGCGGAGCTGGGCTTGGATAATGTCATAACTGCGGCGTCCGCTATAATAGGCCTGGCCGCGAAAGGTGGAGTGGTCGAGGTCGAGAATGACCTGTTGCGGCTTCCCTTGGGGGAAAGTATAGCGGTGGATGCCAGTACGGGTAGTAGCGCTGAGCTCGGCATTTACTCCGCTTTCCTGAAGTAAAACCCTATAGTATCCTGGACATGCCGCTTCTTGATCGTGTGAAAAAGTCTGCCCGAAGTTGCCTGTCGCCAGATACTCTGGAGTCACATTCCAGGTTACTGGCATTAGCGAAACGTCAAACAGGTCGGTGCAGCCCGTGCCGCTCAAGTGGGTGTGGGAGATGGCGTAGATGCTGTCACGGTTATAGTCATAGCCAGAGCAGGGATCCCAGGTCACCATCTGTTCGGTGTCGGGACTCAGCTGCACCATTCCCTGTGGCATCGTGGCTCCGGGGAACGTGCTGCCGCTCAAGGCGCCGGTGGCATCGGTCTGCGTGCCGATAAACGGATTGACATATTGGGTGTAATCGATTGTGGTGGCTTGGAGCAGCAATGTGCTCCACAGGGCTAAGAGTAAGATAGTCTGTTTCATATATCGATAGCGTAGCAGTTGGTTTCTCACTTTTGGATAAATTGGGCTGTAGCTCAGCAATTGAGAGTCACTCTCAATGCGTTCGGCTTGCACATATTTATGGTGACAAAATTAAAAAAAATTAGTGCAAGTCGAATACAGAACAAAAGAATTCATTCTTTTTTATGTTGAGACGCAGCCGAATTTATCCAAAAACCGCAGCTTTTTAGTAAATTTGCACCAAAATATAAAAAATGTGACTCTATGGGACTTATTGACGACAGCAAACGCATTAACGAAATAGACATTCAAGAGGAGCGCGCCATTCTGGTGGGTTTGATCACTCCCCAGCAAGGAGAGGCCAAAACCAAGGAATATCTCGACGAGCTTGAGTTCCTCGCCGAGACAGCCGGAGCCACCACCGTGCGCACTTTTCTGCAGCGGTGTGACGGCCCCAACAGCACCTCTTATGTCGGTAAGGGCAAGTTAGAGGAAATCATTGCCTTTGTCGAGGAAAACGACATCAGCCTCGTCATCTTTGATGATGACCTCACACCCAAGCAAATCGCTTTTATCGAGAAGGCTGTCAAGGTCAAAACGCTGGACCGCACAAGCCTCATCCTCGACATCTTCGCCAAGCGTGCACAGACTGCGAGTGCCAAGATGCAGGTCGAACTGGCGCAGTACCAATACTTGCTGCCGCGATTGACGGGTATGTGGACCCACTTGGAGCGTCAGCGAGGCGGTATCGGTATGCGTGGCCCCGGTGAGACCCAGATCGAGACCGACCGTCGTATCGTCAAGACAAAGATCGCCCTGCTCAAACAGAAACTCCAGCAGTTGGACAAGCAGATGACCACCCAGCGTAAGAACCGCGGCAAACTCACCCGCATCGCTCTGGTCGGATACACCAACGTGGGCAAGTCAACCCTGATGAACGTGTTGAGCAAGAGCGAGGTGTTTGCCGAGAACAAACTCTTTGCTACACTTGACACCACCGTGCGCAAGGTTGTGATCGGTAATCTGCCGTTCCTGCTCACCGATACTGTCGGCTTCATTCGCAAGCTGCCCACCCACCTGGTTGAATCCTTCAAGAGCACTCTTGACGAAGTGCGCGACAGCGACATCCTCGTGCATGTGGTGGATATCTCACATCCCCAGTTCGAGGAGCAGATCGAGGTGGTGAACCGCACTCTGCAGGAGGTGTGCGACGCCGGCGACAAGGAGATGATTATGGTCTTCAACAAGATTGACCAGTTCACTCACGTTCCCAAAGACGAGGACGACCTCACCCCACGCCTGCGCGAGAACATCCCGCTCGAGGAACTGCAAGAGACCTGGATGGCCCGCATGGGAGACAATTGCGTCTTCATCAGCGCCAAGAAGCAGCAGAACATCGACGGCCTCAAGAAGTTGTTGTATAATAAGGCCAAAGCGGTCCACACTGCCCGCTTTCCCTACAACGATTTCCTCTTCCAGACCTACGACGATCTCACCGAAAACGAATAAACTTGTAGCATTATGGCCAATCCCACGACTAAGCAAGAACTCTTGGCATCCATCAGCGATGGCTATGCCAAATTGTGTGAGCAAAAAGCCAAGTTGAGTGACGACGAGGCAGCTAGACCGTTTGATTTTGCTGCCGACCCCAAAAAGTGCGGCGTGCGCTGGCAATATGACCGCTGCCTGCGTGACCTGTTGATTCACCTCCACGAGTGGCAGGTGCTCATGCGTGAGTTCGTGCAGAACATTCGCGACGGGCACCCCAGGGACTATCTGCCCGATGAATACCGTCGCAACTATCATGAGATGGACAAAATGCTGGTCGAGAAGCACCAAAACACCTCACTAGAGGAGGCCGAGCGTCTCCTGCAACAGACTCAGGAAGAGATGTTGCAACTCGCCGACAGTTTCACCGAGCAGGAACTGTTCACCAAGGGTTACTACAAGAACACCTACACGACCACGATGGCGGCCTATTTCGTCAGCGTCACGACTAGTCCTTATGGTCAGGCCCTAAAACTGCTCAAGACCCACCAGAAGAATTGTAAGAAATAGAGAGTAAATCTCCGATTTTTTTACGGATTGTAGTAATCCTTGTGATAATAAGCAAGGAGTTCTTGCACATGCCTGTATGCCTCGGCAGCAGGGCCATCAGGGTCCAGTTCCATGGCCTCAAGGTAACTGTTGAGCGCCATGCGCACGTTGCCGTTCTGTCGGTAGGCATTACCGCGCAGATAGTAGGCTTGGGCTAATGTCTCCCTGGATGTGCCTTGGCTCTCCACGATTTCGTTAGCAGCATCAAGCGCGGCATCTCCCTCGCTGCGCGACAACATATCTTTTATTTCTTGAATAGTTTTCATCTGTTTTTTCGGTTTATAGGGGCAAAATTACACCTTCTTCATGAAAAAACACTATCTTTGCCAAAATAAATTTCATCTGTTATGGATACAAAAAAAGAAAATATGAATGATAATCAGCGCTTGGGCCAACTCAAGAACCTTGTGATGCTTGCCGCTGCCGACGACCGCATCACCGACTCGGAACTCGCCGTGTTGCTCGCTGTCGCATCGCGCGAAAACATCTCTCCCGAGGATTTCAGCAACGTTCTCGAGAACCCTGACAGTGTGACCATCGAGTTACCCGAGGACGAGGACACCAAGCTGGCCTACCTGCGCGACATGGTGGCCATGATGATGGTGGATGGTGAACTCGACGAGCAGGAAATGGCCATCTGCAAGATTTACGCTATGGCACTGGGTTATCGTGGCAGCATCGTTGATGGCATGATTGCCGGTGTCATTGATCAACTTGATGCCCAGGCTGACGTCAATCAGTGATGGGTGTCACAGAACACAATTCAATGCTCAGGTATAGGTTGTTGTTCTGCCTGTTTCTTGCCTCGTTGTTTCTTTTGGACATTTCAGCACAGGAATCAACGAGTGCAGACCTCGTTGACTGTGTTGAGGAACTGAATGCGGAGTGCCCGCTGCGTCATCGGGACGATTGGAGCGTGAATTCTTTCACGATGGTCGGTGACCGATATGCGTTGGCCGACATAAAAGTGCCGGCAGGGCTCTCGATGGTTTTTTCGTTATTGACCGAAGATACCGACAATGTGAAACAGATGTGGATCAAGCAACTCAAGTGCTTTGGCGAACGATGGAATCGTTTTGTGAACCTGATGGTTGAACACGATCGCCGAATCATCGTCAATCTGCATCCCGAGAACAGCGATGAAACAGCACTCATCACCTTTTCCCCTTCGGATTTCAAGAAAAATCAGGCCGAAGAGAAGTAGCCTGTGAATTGATGCTTTTCATGTTGAAAAGATTTGGCACAATTCTTGCAATTGCCTAGTTCAGCGGCAATTAATCCGCGTGATGTATAACCAGATAACAGACAAGATAAGATGAACAAAAAAACTGTTTTTGCGGGATTGATGGTTTCGGCGCTCTTGTTGTCGAGTTGCCAATCGATGAATCAATTCTACGGTGTGACGACAGGTGCTTCGATTGGAGGTATGTTCGGTTCGGCCATTGGTGGCTTGGCCGACGGACCCCGTGGCAGTGACATGGGCACGGTGGTGGGCATGGCCGTCGGTGGCATCATCGGTGCCGCAGCCACAGCGCCCAAGACCGATGACGGCAATTACCGCTCATCGGACTATTACTATGACTACGACATGGACGATTACCGCCAGAACAATTCCTACAGTCCTTTTGCCAACATCGAGATTGAAGAGCTGCGCTTTGTTGACGAGAATAACAATCGGGCACTTGATGCCGAGGAGCATGCCAAGCTGGTGTTTATTATCCGCAACACAGGCCGTAACTACGTCTATGACATCGCTCCCGTGATCACTGTGAGCGGCACCAAGGAGATTTACCTCTCGCCGACGGCCATCGTCAAGGAACTCGGGCCCGGAAAGGCGGTCAGATACCAGAGCGAGATTGTTGCGACGCGCAAGCTCAAGAACGGAAGCGCCGATTTTTCCATCGGTTTCTCGGACGGTGACAAACTCTACACCTTGCGCTCCTTCCAGCTCAGGACGATGAGACGTTAAACAAAAAATAGACCCATCCAGGTCTATCAGTGCCGTGGCAGTGCCGCGGCTTTTTTATTTCATAAGGTGTTTTACAGCACCACACGTTGGGCATCAACCGGTTCGTTGACAAACACGCTGGCCAGTGGCGAGAAATGATCGGGGTCCTCGGTGGTGTAGTACTGGCATGTGCCGCCACGGCTGCAGTGACGTTCAATCTCGGGGTGCCGTTGCAGGTAGTCAGCCAGGCTGTCGGCCACGATGGGCCCTTGTTGGATGACCTTCACGCCGTCGGGAATATACTGGTTGATCTTGTCGATGAGCAGCGGGTAGTGCGTGCAGCCCAGGATCACCGTGTCGATATCGGGGCACTCGTTCATGAGCAGGTCAATGTCTTTTTTCACGAAGAAGTCAGCGCCGTCACCGTTGCTCTCGCGGTTTTCGACCAGTGGCACCCACATGGGGCAAGCATGGCCGTGGACTTTGAACCCGGGATATGTGCCCTCGATTTCGATGTTGTAGCTGCGGCTGGCGATGGTGCCTGGAGTGCCGAACACCCCGATGTGCCCCGTGCGCGTGAGCTCGCCCACGCGCTCCACGGTGGGCCTCACCACACCCAGGACGCGGCGCTCGGGCGCAAGTTTCGGCAGGTCGTTCTGCTGGATGGTGCGCAGCGCCTCGGCCGAGGCGGTGTTGCACGCCAAGATGATGAGGTGACAGCCCTGAGCAAACAGATGTTTGACGGCTTGCAGTGTGAACTCATATACCAACTCACGCGAACGCGTGCCGTAGGGGGCTCGCGCATTGTCGCCCACAAACAGGTAGTCATATTGTGGTAACACACGCCGGATGTCCCGCAAGATGGTCAGTCCGCCAAAACCCGAGTCAAACACCCCGATGGGCGCCTGACCGCTGTCTGTGTTGAAAAGAGTGCTGTTTGACATCTTGTCTTCGTTCTTTACGGCAAAGGTAACTCATTTCGGTGAAAAACGGGGATGAGTTTGGCTTTTTTTTGTATTTTTGTGGGCAAGAAGTATGATTTATATATGATGAAAACAATGAAAAGTATTGCTTTAGTGACTGGCGCGACAAGCGGTATCGGAGAGGCCTGCGCGCGCAAACTGGCCATGATTGGCTACAACATGATTATTACTGGTCGCAAGGCCGACCGTTTGGATGCTCTTGCACAAGAGTTGTCTGCTCTGGGTGTCGGGGTGGTAACGCTTGAGTTCGATGTCAGGGACCGTGAGGCAGCGGCTACCGCCATCAAGAGTTTGCCGCCCGAGTGGCAGGAAATCGATGTGCTGGTCAACAATGCTGGCGGCGCATGGGGCCTTGAGCCCGAATATGAGGGAAACTACGAGGATTGGGACACGATGATTGACACCAACATCAAAGGTCTGTTGACGATGACACGCCTCATCGTGCCTGGCATGGTGGAGCGCGATCGCGGACATGTGGTGAACATCGGCAGTGTGGCCGGTGATGCTGCCTATGCCGGCGGTAATGTCTATTGCGCTACCAAGTCGGCAGTGAAAGCCTTGAGCGACGGTCTGCGCATCGACGTGACCCATACTAGTGTGCGCGTGACCAACATCAAACCCGGCCTGGTCGAGACCAATTTCTCGGTCATTCGTTTCCATGGCGACAAAGAGCGCGCAGACAACGTCTATAAAGGCATCCAGCCGCTGACGGGCGAGGATATCGCCGAGTGCGTCGCTTTTGCTGCAACCCATCAGGCTAGCGGCAGCGTCATCCACCGCGAATAACAAAACGCGTGTAACATTACCTGTTAATTAAACGAGCCCTGTGTGACATATTACACGGGGCTCGTTTGATCATTGTTTGTTGATGCTTTCTACGAGATGTTGGGACTTTCCAAGCCGTAATGGCGTTTGCGGTCCATCCACAGCAGCAGGGTGGAGGCGATGATGGCGCCCACGCCGATGATGCCGAAGATGATGAGCGAATGGGTGTAGTCCACTTGCTCGCCCACGGTGTTGCGCTCCAGCACTTTGCCGATGAGAACGGGGATGAGCATCAGGCCAATGTTCTGGATGTAATAGATGATGGAGTAGGAGGTGCCCCACGGCTATCCAGCTGGAGTTGAGCGGCATGGCGAACACGAACAGGGTGATGGTGAGCAACACGCTGCCGATGACCATCATCGTGGCGCCACGACCAATGAAGTCATACAGTATGCCGAATAGCGGTGTGAGCACGATTGATGTGAATGGCAAGATGGCGGAAATAAAACCTGCCCATTCCAGCGCGATGCCATACTTTGAAATCATCAGATAGGTGGCGAAGTCCAGGAAGGGGTAGAGTGCCGAGTAGTAGAACAGGCACAGCAGTGTGATGAGCCAGAAGCCCGGATTCTTTATCGTGATTTTCATGTCCGAGAAATGAAATTTCTCGTCGTCTTGAGACGCAAGATTTTGCGTTCCCACTTTGTCGCCTTGAGTGTTCTCAGACGCAAGGTTTTGCGTCTCTACATCGAGGCGGCGGTCCATCGTGCAGTAATAGATGTACGCTATGAGACCAACACCTACACAGAACACGCCAATCAGAATGGGGCAGGAAAGCCCCCATCTAGAGGCATAACGAGGACTCAAACCCAAAGACAATGCTGTGCCCAGGCGGGCCAGGGCTACTTGAGCACCCATTGCCAGCGCCATCTCCTTGCCCGAGAACCAGCGTACAATGACCTTTGACACGGTGATGCCGCACATCTCATAGCCGATGCCGAAGAAGGCGAATCCCAAGGCGGCCAGCGCCACCTGGCGCTTGATGGCGCCCAGCAGGGGCACGTCCCACATCGGGTCGGGGGAGGTGAAGGTGATGGCGCCATAGACGGCGGCCGAACCTGCCAGCATCAGCACACACGAGAGGATGCCCGTGAAGCGCACACCCATCTTGTCGAGGATGATACCGCCCACAAAAAGCATCAGCAGGAACACGTTGAAGAAGCCGCGCGACCCGGCAAAGATGCCGAATTCGCCACTTGTCCACCCCATGCCGCCATCAGCGACAGATTTCTCAAGTATAAACTGCAGCGGGGACATCTCCTTGGCGACGATATAGCCCGCCATCATCGTGAATGACACGATGGCCAGCACGGTCAACCGTGCCCACGCCCGCGTCGCTATCGTTTCTTTGACTTTATCTCTCATGGTGCTGATCATTTGATTTAAGTTTAGGGACCTTAAGGTCCTTAAAGTCCTTAAAGTCCCTAAAACTT
>CACZVR010000059.1 GCA_902784675.1 uncultured Bacteroidales bacterium
CCCAGTGGTGAACTACCGGTGGGACATCCCAGTTTGAAAGGTTTCTCAGGCGTGGGATTGGCTGCATTGATGCGTCCTGCCACGAAGTTGGCTGCCCACTTTGACACTTTCTCGTAATCCGGTTCAATGATAAGTCTCATAAGTCTTGATTTTGATTAGATTTATTTTTAGCATGGCAAAGTTACGCCATTTCTGCGAAAACTCCATAAAAAAATGCAACTTTCGCTCACAGTGGCTCGCGCAAGACAGACGGCGTCCCAACTCTAGCAAATAAATTTGCTATTGTGTTCGAGTTGCACTATCTTTGCACCCAAATTTATCGAAACAAACCAAATGGATCAAAAGAGACCTCTCATCCTCATCAGCAACGATGACGGCTACAACTACAACGGCATCCAGTCGCTCATCAAGGTGGCACGCACGATGGCCGACGTGTTTGTCGTCGCTCCCGCCGTGCACCAGAGCGGCAAGTCGAGCGCCATCACGTTTGTCAATCCCGTGCGCACGACACTGTTGAAACAGGAGCCGGGCCTCACGGTCTATCTGGCGACCGGCACTCCAGCCGACTGCGTGAAGCTCGCATTGAGCCAACTCATGGCCGACCACATGCCCGACCTGGTGCTCGCCGGCATCAACCACGGCTACAACAGCGGGCTGAACACCCTCTACAGCGGCACGATGGCATGCGCCTTTGAGGGTATCCTGCACGATGTGCCGAGTGTAGCGTTCTCCTATGGCGACTACAGTTCTGACGCCGATACCAGCGTGTGTGAGGAAGTGGTGAGGCACGTCACCGAACGCGTACTCAAGGACGGACTGCCCAAGGATGTGTGCCTGAACGTGAACATCCCCAAGATGGATGGTCCCTTCAAGGGCATGAAGGTGACTACAGGCGACATGGGCCACTGGGTCAACGAGTGGGAACACCGTGTGGACCCCACGGGCCGCGACTACTACTGGCTGACGGGAGAGTTTGAGATTGCCGACAAGAACGAGGGCCTGACCGACTACTACTGGCTCGAGCGCGGCTATGTCACCGTCACTCCCACCCATGTGGACCAGACCGATTTTGTATCGATGAAAGCCATCAGCGACTTGCTGCTGTAATACTATCAAGACAATTATACATTAATATATAAAGGACACGACAATGGAACGAAGAGTAAGAGTGCGCTTTGCGCCATCACCCACGGGACCGCTGCACATCGGCGGCGTGCGCACAGCACTGTATAACTACCTGTTTGCCCGCCAGCACGGCGGCGACATGATTTTGCGCATCGAGGATACCGACAGCACACGCTTTGTGCCCGGTGCCGAGGAATACATTAACGAGGCCCTGCAATGGCTGGGCATCGGCATCGACGAGGGCGTGCGCGAGGGCGGCAACTACGGCCCCTACAAGCAGAGCGAGCGCCGCGACCTGTACCGCAAGTACATGCAACAGCTCGTGGATGCAGGCAAAGCCTATTATGCCTTTGACACCCCCGAGGAGTTGGAAGCCAAGCGTGCTGAAATCAAGAATTTCCAGTATGACGCCCGCACTCGCGGCATGATGCGCAACTCACTCTCCCTGCCTGCCGACGAGGTGAAAGCCCTCATGGACAAGGGCGAGAAATGGGTGGTGCGCTTCCGCATCGAGCCCGACCAGGACGTGGTCGTTCATGACCTGCTGCGCGGCGACGTGACCATCAACTCGTCGATTCTCGACGACAAGGTGCTGTACAAGAGTGCCGATGACCTGCCCACCTATCACCTGGCCAACATCGTGGATGACCACCTGATGGAGGTGTCACACGTCATCCGCGGCGAGGAGTGGCTGCCCAGTGCACCGCTGCATGTGCTGTTATATCAAGCCTTCGGGTGGGAAGACACCATGCCCGAGTTTGTTCACTTGCCGCTGCTGCTCAAACCCGACGGCAAGGGCAAACTGAGCAAACGTGACGGCGACCGCCTGGGATTCCCCGTGTTCCCCCTGGACTGGACCGATCCCAAGAGCGGTGACCGTTCCAGCGGTTATCGCGAGGCAGGCTATCTGCCCGAGGCAGTGGTCAACTTCCTTGCCCTGCTGGGATGGAACCCCGGTGACGACCGCGAAATCTTCTCGATGGACGAACTCATCAAGGAATTCTCCATCGACCATTGCTCACGCAAGGGCGCGAAATTTGATTTCGAGAAAGGCAAGTGGTTCAACCACGAGTATCTGATCAACATGGACGACAGTAAACTGGCCGAGATGTTCAAGCCCGCGCTTGAGGCTCACGGCGTGAATGTCGCCGACTTCAGCGACGAGTTCATCACCCGCGTCGTGGCATTGGTCAAGAGCCGCGCCAACTTTATGGGCGACTTGTGGGATCAAGCCAATTTCTTCTTCGTGCGTCCCACGACCTACAGCGAGAAGGACATCCGCAAACGCTGGAAACCCGAGACTCCCGAACTGATGCGCCAACTGGCAGCCCTGCTCGAGAACGCCGACTTTGACGATGCTCAAGCCTGCGAAAACCTGGTCATGGAATGGATTGACAACGGCGGCTACCACAAGGGCAACGTGATGAACGCCTTCCGCCTGACCGTGGTGGGCGAGTGCCGCGGTCCTCACATGTTTGACATCACCCAACTGCTGGGACGCGAGGAAACCCTCGCACGCCTCAACGCCGGCATCGAGAACATCCATTTGCCAGCCGATGCTTAAACGGCTCTGCGCCATATTGACAATCTTGCTCTCTGTTTCACCTCTTGGTGCCCAAGAGGTGGAATGGAGCGTTGATGCGAGCGTACTGCTCAACAATCGCGAGGGCGGTGACAACTTCACTCCCGACCAGACCATGATGTTCACCCGTCTGGCTCCAGAGTTGGGGATTTCGATGCTTGATGGTGAGCATCAGCTCAAGGGCGGCGTCGTGTGGTATCAGCCGATGATTGACGACTTGAGCGGATACAAGGTACTGCCCACGCTCTACTACCGATACAACCGCGCCGACGGGTGGCACGTCACAGCCGGACTCATGCCGCGCTCGCTGATGGTGGAGCGCATGCCGCGATACCTGTGGAGCGACTCACTGAACTACTGCCAACCCAACCTGCGCGGCATCATGGCCCAACTCATCAAGCCCGCAGGCTATACTGAACTCGCCGTGGACTGGCGACAGATGCAGACCGAGCGTCAGCGTGAGGCTTTCACCGTCATATTCAATAACGACTGGCGTGTTGCCGGACCCTTGAGGGCTGTGGGACGTGTGCAATACAACCACCTGGCAAAGTCAAGCCTCGACATCGAAGACGAGCACGTCAATGACGACTTGATGATCAATCCCATGCTGGCCATCGACCTGTCGCATCGCACTGCATTCGATTCACTGCGGTTTGATGCCGGAGCCATCATCGCTATGGAGCGCGACCGCAGCGAAAAGCGCTGGCGCAACCGTGCCGGATTCACCGCCACGGCAACAGCCCGCTGGCGATGGATTGAACTCGACGAAACGCTGTTCCTGGGCAAGGATCTGATGCCGTTGTATCCCAAATTCGGCAGCCAGCTCAACCTTGGAGACCCCTACTACCGCAACCGCGCCTACAGCCGCACCGATGCCATCTTCCACATCGTGAGCAACCGTTTTGTTGACCTGACGGGGTCGCTGATATTTCATGCATCAAGCGGCCGCTCGGGGTTCTGGCAGCAGGTGACCTGCCGTTTCTACATCGACAACCGCGTGTGGAAACGCCGCCATGACCGTGATTGGCTCAAGAGCGGACGCCTCGCCCCACTCTACTAAAGGTCAACGAAAACGCCGAAAGGTTCAAAACAAGTGTTTTCGCACTTCTTATTTGAACTTCCAAAACGCTGGCAAGACAAAAAAAAAGCGAAAAACGTTGATTATTAACGGAATTTGATATACCTTTGTGGCGCTTTAACGAAAATTTCAGGAGATGGTAGATGCTTTGAAGTTGAAAATCAAGACGTTACCATTTGGCACTCATGCGGTTGAGTGTCATCTGGACGAGTCATTTTTTAACGGACAAAGCGATGCTGAGGTGCGTCGAGCTGACGTGGACGCCACACTGAATGTGACCCGCAAGGGCGAGAACACCTATCGACTCGAAATTTCGTGCCACGGAACAGTGACAGTGGCTTGTGACCGCTGCCTCGAAGATCTGGATTTGCCGGTGGAGGTGAGTTACTGCCTGAACGTGGAGCAAATGGGCACAGAGCTTGACGACAGCAACGACGAGCTCTTGATTGTGCCGTCGGACTGGCGAGAGCTGGACACCGCACCCCTGGTGCGCGACACCGTGCTTCTTGCTATCCCGATGACGCACTGTCATGAGAACGAGGAAGATTGCAGCGCCGTCATGCTGAATGTGCTTGACAGTCATCGCGTCGAGACCGTCCCCGACGGCGAGGATACTACCGAGAGTGAAACAACCGGCACCGACCCCCGTTGGGAGGCGCTAAGAAAACTGAAGGAACAATAACTTTTAAATAAAACAAAAAAATGGCACATCCTAAAAGAAGACAGTCTAAGACTCGTACCGCTAAGCGCCGCACCCACGACGTGGCTGTGGCCCCGACCATCGCTCAGTGCAGTAACTGTGGTGCATGGCACGTTTATCACACCGTATGCCCCGAGTGCGGCTACTACCGCGGCAAGAACGTGATGAACAAGGAGGAAGCCTAAATCCCGTGCCCACCGGTTTCGCATGAAACCCGTGACATGAGATCAAGCAAACATGGTATCCTGAATGAGCTGAAGCTGAATCATCAATTCAACCTCATTTAGGATATCCTATTTCAATCTATAGGCTTTATAACACACAAAAAAACGCTTTCAAGCTTATGCTGAACGCAAAGATTACAGGCATCGCTTCCTACATTCCAGACGACATTCTGGATAATGAGATGCTTTCACAGATGGTGGATACCAACGACGAGTGGATCACAACTCGTGTCGGTGTCAAGGAACGTCGCATCCTGAAGAAGCCGGTAGGCTCGTCATGGATGGGCATCCAGGCAGTGAACAAGCTGCTCGAGGAGACCGGAACCGATCGCAACGATATCGACCTGCTGATCTGCCCGACGTCTAATCCAGACCATCGTTTTCCCTCAACGGCTTCGATCATTGCCCATGGTGTGGGTATCGAGAAGAAAGCCTACGCCTATGACATCCAGGCTGCTTGTGCTGGATTTCTGGTAGGCCTGTACGAGGCAACCGCTTTTATTCGTGCCGGCATCTACAAGAAGGTCATTGTTGTCTCGGCCGAGAAAATGTCGAGCATGGTGGACTATAACGACCGTGCCACCTGCCCCCTGTTCGGTGACGCAGCAGCATGCATGCTGCTGGAACCCACCGAGGAGGAAATCGGCGTGATGGACGGTATCTTCCACGTGGACGGCTCAGGTCTGGAACATCTGGTATATAAGGCCGGTGGATCGGCACTGCGCACCAGCCACGAGACGGTTGACGCCAACTTCCACTGCGTTTACCAGGAAGGTCGTGCGGTTTACCGCCACGCCGTCATCGACATGCTCACCTCGAGCAAGGATGTGATGAAGCGCAACAATCTCACCAACGAGAACATCCAGTGGTTCGTGCCTCACCAGGCCAACCTGCGCATCATCGAGGCCGTGGGCCAACGCCTTGGCATCCCCGATGAGAAAGTGCTCGTCAACATTGAGAATCGCGGCAACACCAGTGCTGCCAGTATTCCCTTGTGCCTTGACGAGAACAAGCACCGCATCCAGAAAGGTGACAAGCTGGTCCTCACCGCCTTTGGCGCAGGATTCACCTGGGGTGCACTCTACATCATCTGGTCGCTGTAAAGCACCATGACACATCAGTGAAGCATCACTACTCACGACATGAAAAGCCCGAGTAGCGATGCTTCTTGAATAGATTAACGAACTAACGACTAGCGATTAATAAAAAACTGAAAAAATGCATCGCGCAGGATTCGTCAACATCGTGGGAAACCCCAACGTGGGAAAATCCACACTGAGCAACCGCTTGGTGGGCGAGCGTCTGTCCATCATCACCAGCAAGGCGCAAACCACACGCCACCGCATCATGGGCATCGTCAATGGTGAGGACTACCAGATTGTCTTCAGCGACACTCCCGGTGTGCTCAAGCCCAAATTCCGCTTGCAGCAGAGCATGCTGGAGTACTCGACTGGCGCCCTGGTTGACGCCGACGTGCTGCTCTATGTCACCGACGTGATCGAGACTCCTACTAAGAATCAGGACTTCCTTGACCGTGTCGCACGGGAAAAAATCCCCATCTTGCTGGTCATCAACAAGATTGATCTGCTCAAGGGCAATGATGAACTGGTGCGCATCATCGACCAGTGGAAGGAGCTGCTCCCCAATGCCGAGGTGTTCCCCACCAGTGCGCTCGAGAACTTCAACGTGGATAACATCATGAAGCGCATCGTCGAGTTGCTGCCCGAGAGCCCGCCCTACTTCGGCAAGGACGCGCTCACCGACCGCAGCAGTCGTTTCTTCGTTACCGAGATTGTCAGGGAGAAGATTCTGCTGACCTATGACAAGGAGGTACCCTATGCCACCCAGGTCATCGTCGAGAAATTTGACGAGAGCGACACTGCCATCCACATCATGGCCGTCATCTATGTCGAACGTGATACCCAAAAGGGAATTATCATCGGACGCCAAGGGCGCAAGCTCAAACATGTGGGAATCGAGGCCCGCAAAGATATCGAGAAATTCTTCGAGAAGAAAGTCTATCTCGAACTCTATGTGAAGGTAGAGAAAGACTGGCGCAATCAAGAGAACAAGCTGCGCGCCTTTGGATACATCGAGTAAAAGAACTGACAACTGATAACTGATAACTAACAACTGATATGGGACGCTTAGTAGCAATCGTGGGAAGGCCCAACGTGGGCAAGTCAACCCTGTTTAACCGTCTGACACAAACGCGCGACGCCATCGTGAACGATACCAGCGGCACCACCCGCGACCGTCAATACGGCAAAATGGAGTGGAACGGCATGGAAATGTCGGTGGTGGACACTGGTGGCTGGGTTGTCAATAGTGAGGACATCTTTGAAGAGGAAATCAACAAGCAGGTCCAACTGGCCATCGATGAGGCCGATGTCATTCTGTTTGTCGTCGACAGCAAGAACGGCATCACCGACCTGGACGACCACGTGGCAGACATCCTGCGCCGCACATCCAAGCCCGTAATTGTCGTCGCCAACAAGGACGACAACAACCAGGGCATGTATGCCGAGGCCGAGTTCTATTCTCTGGGTCTGGGACAGCCCTTCTCTATCTCGGCAGTCAACGGAACCGGTACCGGCGACCTGCTGGACGAGGTGGTGAAGCAGATGCCCGAAAAAAGCGATGAGCCCATCGACAAGGATCTGCCCCGCTTCGCCATTGTCGGCAGGCCCAATGCCGGTAAGTCAAGTCTGGTCAACTCACTCATGGACGAGCAGCGCAACATCGTCACCGATATTGCAGGCACCACACGCGACAGCATCTACTCGCGCTACAACAAGTTCGGCTTCGACTTCTACCTGGTGGACACGGCTGGCATCCGCAAGAAAAACAAGGTGAACGAGGACATTGAGTATTACTCGGTGCTGCGCTCTATCCGTGCCATCGAGAACAGTGACGTGTGCATCCTGCTCATTGACGCCACCCGTGGCATTGAGGCCCAGGATGTGAACATCTTCTCCATCATCCAGAAGAACCGCAAGGGACTTGTCGTGCTGGTCAACAAGTGGGATATCTCGGACAACAAGTCACAGCAGGCTATCGATCACTTTGAAGCCACCATTCGTGAACGTTTCGCACCGTTCACCGACTTCCCCATCATCTTCGGGTCGGCACTCACCAAGCAGCGCATCCACAAGGTGCTGCAGACCGCTGTCGACGTCTACAACAACCGTCAAATCATCATTCCCACCTCGCAGTTGAACAACGTGTTGCAGGCTGCCATCCAAGCCTTCCCGCCTCCTGCAGTCAAGG
The DNA here is from genome assembly GCA_902784675.1 of uncultured Bacteroidales bacterium. Taxonomy (GTDB): domain Bacteria; phylum Bacteroidota; class Bacteroidia; order Bacteroidales; family Muribaculaceae; genus Sodaliphilus. The sequence continues at coordinate 7,980 of CACZVR010000059.1, forward strand.
GCAAGTATGTAAAAATCAAGTACATCACCATGCTCAAGGGAGCTCATGTACCCACGTTCATCTTCTTCTGCAACCTGCCACAGTGGATTAAGGATCCCTACAAACGCTACTTGGAGAACAAGATACGCGAGAACTGGAATCTGCATGGCACGACCATCAACCTGTTTTTCCGCGAAAAATAGGACTGGATCCCAAAAGTGCTTTATAACATAATTTGCCGCGCAATTATCTGTTTTACAGACTATTGCGCGGCATTATTGATTAATATAGTGCAATTTTATACAAAAAAAATTGCCAAATTATTTGGCACATCAAAAGGATAGTTGTAACTTTGCACTGAAAATAATAAGAAAGACAACAAACAAGAAGAACATATATACTTGAATTTTGGTTATGAAGATGGTGTGCTTTTGTGAAAAAGCGCACTTTCGCTTTCTATAAACCTCATCTTTCATTTGAAAACCAAAAACAAAGTATTATCTTTGCACCAAGATTAATCATCCAAGTCAATTTAACTATGAAGAAAATCAAACTCATCGCCATCGCTTTAATCATTGCGGCAACTTTTGCAACTGCCCCGACGGCATTGGCTCAGTCCACGACCCAGAATGTTGAGCAACTCGAGAAAGACATCGAGCAACATGAAAAGAACATCAAAGAGAAAGAGGCTTCCATCAAGGATATGGAAGAGCGCATCGACAACCTCAAGTCCCAACTCAAGGAACTCGAGTCACAGAAAAAGGCGCTCGAAAAAGAGCTGAAAGAGGAAATCAAGACCCGCAAGGATAAATTCACCACCCGTGACGAATTGGTCTATGACCAGGAAATCGTTGACGTGCTTTATGCTCCCTACAACAAAGAGGATGTTGAAGATGCCTTGCGCAGCTTCGATGGTATGGAAACCAAGGACGTCATCAAGAAGAAAGAACTTGTCGAAAAATACGGCGAGTACACCAAAGACTTGAGGGACTTCTTGGAAAAAATGAAGAAGAAACTTGCCGAGAACAAATGGAAATATGCTTCGTCAACCACCGATCTTTACAAGAAATTCGAGAAAGGCCTCAAGGGCACCAAGTACTGGAAAGTGTATAACAAAAAGGAGAAAAACGAGAGCATTGAGTATCTGGATCGCGTGATGGACAGCATCATGATGTTCAAGAACGACGGACTCAAGAGCGAGTCACAGTTCAATGAAATCCTTAATCAACTCTACGCCAACTGACACGATAACCCATACAGCATCAACCGCTATGAACTCGCAAGTTCATAGCGGTTGACTTTTAGTATCAGCTATACCGATTTCTTGGGCTTAATCTTGCCCTCGATAATGCTGTCGATATGCTGAATGATAGGTCGCAAAGTGGTGAGGCTGTCGCGTTTGAGCTGCTTCGTAGTAATCTGTTCAGGTTCAACAGCATCGGTCTGATCTTCGAGTCTTCGCTTATTGGTATATGCTATGATATCTTTCTCCTTGATGCCAATGCTAGCCATGTTCTTCTTGTTGAGATAACGGTTGTGTGCCGAGATGAAATCCAACCAGGTTTTCTTGACATGGAAACTCTCGATTTTCTGGCGCACGCCATTGTCATTTAGCAGTTTTGTCAAAGTGTGTTCCCCAGGTTGCATCTCGGACAGCACATTGTTGATGGTGGTTTCATATTCACTCACCCATTCATTCCAGTTGTTTTCGTCGGCATTCATCCTGGCAAAGCAGGCTCCCACGTTCTCTATAAACAGGTAGTGGCGGTTACCCATGTTTTTCCACGTTTCAAAACTGTTACCGAAGATGTTCTCGGCTGTCTTGTCATGGGACATGTAATTGACGAGCGAGAGCATCTCTTTGATGACACCTCTAACCTCTTCGGGTTGAATCATGTCAAGTGAATCTTGGGGCAGACTCAGTAGCCATGTACCGATGGTATCGCATCGTGCCATGTCTTGAGCCATCTCGTCAGCATTTTTAGAGAAGTTTTCGATGCTGCTGAGCACCATCATGGCCGACAGCTGGCGATCTCTTACACGCTGGCAATGTTCAACCAGTCCAGTCGTACCAAAGGTCAATATAATTGACAGTGTAGTTGCCAAAAATTGAGACTCCTTTATCCAAGCGCGGAGTTTTTTGGGCATTTTGAATTTCGCTAGCGATTTTTTCGCTTTTGCGGCAGTCTTTTTCTTTTTCATTGAAGTGTATTGTTTTGGTGTTATTTTCATTTCTTGCGCAATTCCCAAAAGGCGACAGCCGATGCGGCTGCGACATTGAGTGAATCCACACCGTGCAGCATGGGGATGCGCACGACATAGTCGGCGGCAGTGATGACGTCATGGGTTAACCCGTCGCCCTCGGTGCCCATGATGATAGCCAGGCGGGGCTCACGCTTCAACACCGGGTCATCGAGCGAGATGGAGTCATCACTCAACGCCATGGCGGCGGTATGGAAACCCAAGGCATTCAGCGTTGGCGTGACGGGATCCTCAATCCAGGTCCACGGCACAAGGAAGACCGATCCCATCGACACACGCACGGCACGGCGGTTCAACGGGTCGCACGATGTTGGAGTCAATAACACTGCATCAATGCCCAAAGCAGCCGCAGAGCGGAAGATGGCACCGATGTTGGTAGTGTCGGTCACGCCGTCGATGACCACCACACGGCAGGCACCGCGGCAGATGTCGTCAAGGCTCCTGGGCCTGGGGCGACGCATCGCGCACAGCACGCCGCGCGTCAAGGTGTAGCCCGTGAGCGATGCCAACAGGTCACGCTCGCCCGTGAAAACGGGAATGTCACCGCAACGCTCGATGATGCCTGCTGCATCACCCGTGATGTGACGACGCTCGCACAACAGCGACAACGGCTCATAGCCCGCATCCAGGGCCACATGAATGACCTTGGGACTCTCGGCGATGAAGATGCCCTTGTCGGGTTCCAAACGGTTGCGCAGCTGAGCCTCGGTGAGTGTCCCGAAGACCTCCACTCCAGAATGATCCAGTGTATTTATTTCAATAATCGGCATGATATCTTTGCTTCGTTATTCACTTGATGGTCCATTGCCCGGCGGGTAAGGTTTGCTGTAACCTGGTGCCGGGATATATTGTCGCCGTGGTGCCTACAGGGACTGTCAGACGGAGAGTGTCATCAGTCAGTTCCACACAGATGTCGCCATAGGGTGTGGGCTTGGTGGCTTTAACCCAGGTCACACCATCGGTAGGTTGCGGGTCAACGAAGAAATGGCGATAGCCCGGTGCTTTAGCATCGGGACGGATGCCAGCAAGGGCCTGATAGAACCATGTACCGATGCCGTTGTAGCAATTGTGGACATGGCTGCGTTCCGAATCCCATGATTCCCAAGTGGTTGTCGCGCCATGATTAATCATGTTCAAGTAACCCGGGTAGTCTTCCTGCCGCAGAATGGTCGCCATGAGATCGGACTGACGTTCCCGTGTAACCCATTCAGTAAAGATGGGCACACCGACGAGGCCCACTGCAATGTGTGCATTGTATTTGCCATAACTGTCGGCGATGAGCCGTTGCTGCACTTGACGAGCGATGGCTACATCGTCGGGAATTCCTGCCAACAGCGCATAGGCATTGTCAAGAGGAGTTCCGTTTGCATAGCTGTGACTGTCGGCATGATAGAACTTGTCATGGACAGCGGCCTTGAGGCTGTCACTCCAAGCGGCGAACTCTCGCGCATCCTCGGGATGCCCGAGCAGTCGTGCGATGTCGACCATATTACCCAAACACTCGCTGATGAAGCAGTTGTTGACGTGGAGAACCGATTCACCCTTCACATCGACACCTTCGGGGGCAAGCCAGTCGCCCAGGAACCAAAAGCGGATTCTTGTGTCGGGCCAAGGATGCAGCAGACCATCGTCGGCACTGTATTTCTTGACATAGCCGAGCCAGCGTTTCATCTGTTCGTAATGACGTTCCAACAGGCGCGGGTCACCATAGTTGAGATAGGTGCGCCAGGGAGC
>CACZVR010000060.1 GCA_902784675.1 uncultured Bacteroidales bacterium
CCCGTGGTCTATAACGGCAACTTGCGCACTGTCGAGGACATCGAGGATACCATTCAGCGCTATCCCAAGATTGCCGCCGTGATGGTGGGTAGCGGCTTGGCTGCAAATCCTGGCATGTTCGTTCCCGATGCAGCCCCTGGCGACTATCGCCGCTTCCATGACCTGCTGGTGGATGGCTACACCGAGCAACTCAACGGTGGCGAGGCACAACTGGTGCGCCATCTGCAGGACATCTGGCAGACGTTCCTGCCCGGCACAGGCCGCAAACTGTTCAAGGCTATCCGCAAGTCCCGCACCCTCGAACAATATGAAACTGCAGCCGCCGCTGCCCTGGCCGATGTGGGAAATGCGCTGAAAAACGCTTTCAGCGATGAGAGTGCCGACTCGGGCGATCCGGATTTCTCATGAATATCGTCAACATCAGGCTGTTGAGCCAGCAGCTGGCGGCTCCACAGTTCAACACACCGCGTGACGTGGTGGACTGGTTCGGCTTTATGCAAGCCCAGGAGAAGAGCATGTTGCCATGGGCGGTGACGATGCGCATGCGTCGACCCTCGGTGGAGGCCTACCGCAAGGCCTATGATGACGGTCAGATCATCCGCACCCACCTGTTCCGCTGCACCTGGCAACTCACGACTGCCCAGGATCTGCGTTGGATGCAGCAGTTGAGTGCCGATGGCAGTCGCCGTGCCGCTCGGGGCTACCTCAAGCAGACGGGTGGCTCCATCAGCGAGGATGAGGAGCGTCGTGCCAACGACCTCATTGCCGCTGTCTTGCAAGGCCGGGGCTCGGTCACCGGCAAGGAACTGAAAACCTTGCTTGCCGAGCGTGGCTTGACCGATGATGCCCACACGATGAGCGTCTATCTGCGTTTTGCCGAGTATGACGGCGTGATTTGCAGCGGCAAGTTCCATCCCAACCAAAACACCTATGCCTTGCTCGAGGAACGTGTGCCCGCCCAACCCGCCGTCACCCGCGACGAGGCGCTGGCACTGCTCGCGCGCAAGTATTTCCGCAGCCATGCTCCGGCAACACTCGATGACTTCGTGTGGTGGACAGGACTGACCAAGACCGACTGTCTCGCGGGCATCAGCAGCATCAAGGACGAGCTCATCGAGGAGCGCTATCGTGGTGTGACCTATTTTCTGCACAACGATAGCCGCACGCGCGGCTGCCGCAGCCAGGTCATCCTGCTGCCGTCGTTTGACGAGTACCTCATCGGCTACAAGAGCCGTCACCACGCCTTGGCCGATGAGCACCGCCACCATGCCCACACGGGCAACGGCATCTTCTATCCCGTCATCCTCGATGGCGGCCATGTAGTCGGCAACTGGCACCCCAAGAGCCGCAATACCATCTTCTTTGACCCATCAGCAGTCAGCGACACCTCTGCCGCATGGATTCGCTTTGATCGCACATTCAAGTAAATCACCAAAAATGATGATAACTGATAATAAATGATTACCTTTGCAGCCGCAAAACGCAAATAATTCAAAATAATTTATATATAAAACAATGAAAATCAAGATTTTATTGGCCGCATTGGCCCTCAGTTCAGTATTGTGTGCTCCTGTCCAGGCACAGGACGAAATGGAAAACCGTCACGAGATCTCCGTCAGCTACGGTGTAGCTCCCAATACGCGGTGGATCGATTTTTATAGCGATGTCATTCCTGCCATGTATGGTGTGGAATACAAGAACAGCCACTATGTTGGTCCCATCGGACTTGAATATTTCTATCACACCAGCCCGTTGATTGGTGTTGGTGCTGTCGCTGTTTTTGCTACCAACAACGAGGACGGCTTTTTCGAAGATGTAAAAGATTCATACTTCAAGAGGTCCTATTTCACTTTCATGCCTTCGGTGAAGTTCAACTGGTTGCGCAAGCACCACTGGGGTCTTTACTCCAAGTTGGCTGTCGGTGCTACCTACGCCGACCTCAGTTGTGAGGACTATGATGCCAACGGCAAGAAAAACGGTGACAAAATCACCGAGAAAGACTTGCTGTTCAACTATCAGGCTTCGCTCATCGGTGTCGAGGCTGGTGGTGACCACGTGCGTGGCTTTGCCGAGTTTGGTCTCGGTGAGCAGGGCATCGCTCTCGCAGGTCTGCGCTTCAAATTCTAAGGAATGATATCGCAGTTGACCCTGAAAGGTTTTTAAATGCGAATTTCGCTAATGAGACGAACCTTCAGCTGCGGCGAAGCCAATGTCACGAAAGACGCTAAACTATTCGTAAAAATAAGATAAATTCGTGTAATTAGCATTACCCCCGCAGGGTTTGGCTGCGCCAAGCTAAAGGTTGGGCCAACTTTTAAGAGATTAAACGAAAAAAGGCTGTCTCTGGCAATAGTCGGTGACAGCCTTTTTTCATGCACTTACTGCTCAACTCATTTCATGAGTGCCAGCATGATGATCCAGCACAGGCCCAGCAGGGCAAACAGCGACGACAGCATATACATCTGCCGACGGATGTAGCGCCGCTCGGGACGCATGAAACTGCCGCGGGCAAACGTGTAGGCCGCCATGAACACGAAGCAGTCGTCCACATAGCCCACGATGCCCTTGCTGTCAAAGTCGCCGCGCCACACCAGATAGCCAATCGCCGATACCACCAGCACGACACCCAACACACGGCACACCTTCATCCCGTTACTCACAGGCACTCTCTCTTGATTCTCTCTCTTCTCCATATCTTTATCGCAATTAAAGTCATTAACCAGTTCCAACTCGCCCGACAAAAAACCATGAAAATCGGGAGTACAACTCCACAAATTCAATGTAAAATTAGTCACAAATCCCCAAATCACCAAAAAAAGGCTTCTTTTTTCGGTCTCTCCCAATTTGCCGAAGATGGCTTTTACTCCATTGTTGTGAGGTAGCCCTGGTAGAGGTTGTCGCAGATGATGAACGTCTCGAAGGGCACTTCCTGGAAGTCGGCGGGCAAAGCACGGTACTTGCCGATGCGTGAGATGCACACGGGCTTTGAGGAAAGCGTGTCAATTCAGTCGAGCGCAGCGATGGCTGAATTGACACGCTTGGCCATAATCACATATTCTGTGTAAGCCGAATGTAAACCAAACTTGTTTGAGTTTGCTGAGGCGCCGCCAGACTCGCGCTTGCGCAATTCGTCGTCAGCGAATTTGCTCCACCATCCCTTGCCGTACTTGTGCATGACCTTCATGCCTGTCCAGCGGAAAAGGCAGTAGGTCTTGACCTGAGGCGAGGGAAAGCCCTGGGCCAGCAGGCCGAACACGTAGCGCAACTGGTGGTTGTCCAGTTTATCCCATCCTGTGTGAACAGTGAGTTTGATTGTAAGATTGTCTTTGTCTTGTTGCATAATAAAAGCGGTTATCGTACGATTTAGTACGGTAACCGCTTCTCTTCATAAAAGACAAAACTTTACTTGATATGAAAAGTATTGATTATTCTCTCAATCAATTCACTGTTATTATTCATCTCTTTTCGATCAGAGCCAAACTTGACGCTATACATCTTTTCACCTTTCTTGAAAATGTAATCGATGGTTTTCAATTCTCGACCGCTCATTTCATTTTCGCAAACAGTCTTATAACAAGGTTGTCCATTAATGGAAGTTTCATTACATGAGACAATTTTGCCTCCCATCTCTTGAAGTCCAGAATGACTCTCTTGTTTTATTTCATCAAGTGAATAATCTGTATCAAAGAAAATAATCGTTAGACCAAGCATATCATTCTCAGATCCGATGTATGCATCCGTCATCTCATTGATGTTTGTCATTACCTTCCATTCTTTTGGGTACTCAATTGAATAGAAGTTAGTATTGCGTAGTGAGAATTTGTCGGTTTTTCCTTTCTTTGATTTCCTTTCATCGATTACTTCTGTTTCATTTGAATGTGCGACTAGTGACCTTTGAATATGGCGAATAGTTTCTTCAAGCACTTCCTTACTTTTTGTTGGCGAAGTCAAATATATTACATAATCTGTATCATCAAGTCTTTTTGACATGTAAAGGCAATAGGACGAAAACATTGAAACACCTTTCGTCACACGATAAAAAACAGAAGTATCTGTCTCTTCATATATTGTGTAATCAAATTTATCCGCACTATTATTATGGTAATCTTCAGCAAAACCATAAAGTGATTCATTAGGCTTGAGCGCTTTAATAAATAAAAGAGAATTAGTCTTTTCTTGCACAAAGTCCATCCAACTATCCATAGAAGTTTTCATCACATAGTCAGATGGGACTTCGACTTCATAAGCCTTATTTTCGCTCAAATGGCGTTTGTATTGTATTTCCTTCTTATTTCCCGAACATGACACCAAAAATAGTGCTAAAGAAATAATGATTAAAGGTGTAAATTTGTTCATAATAATGTTGGTATTACATTGATGCCATAATAATTAGTCCAATAATTGTAAGTATGATTGCAGCTATAACGTAGCCTTGCATTTCTTCCCATGCTCCTTTAGCCGCTTTTGCTGAATTCTCCTTGAGTCCTTTCAGAAACTCGTCAACCAACTTTCTAGCATACTCACGTGCATCATCCATATCATTCTTAACTTGCTCATCATGTACGGTATAATCATATGTCCATGAACTACGACCGTATGTATGTGATGATCGAGTCTGTGTTTTATTCTGCTGATGCGTTTGCTGGCGATTAGCCTGTTGTCTATTAGTCCGTTGAGAATTTGTTTGTTGGGACTGTTTGAATCGATTGTATTCCCTGTCGTATCGTTGTCTTTTTTCAGCATCCTTAAGAATAGAGTATGCTTCATTGATGTCCTGCATTATTGCAGTTGTATCTTTATCTTGATTCCTGTCTGGATGCCATTTAAGTGATTGAGAACGATACGCTTGCTTTATTTCCGCAAGCGTAGCTTCAGGGGAGACCTCTAGGATTTTATAGTAATCCTTAAACATTATTTTTGAAGAACGGATGTGTTGTTGTCGTCTTTGTTGTCTTTGTTTTTATCTTTCTTCCATACAGCTCGAAGAGCGCCGATAAGTCCAGCTAACAAGATAAGACCTAAGACACCTGGTGTTGAATGACCAGAACTCTCGCTAGTGCCAACAACAGCAGCGAATAATAAAAAGAATACGACAACAGCAACAATCGTAATGATGATTTTCGATAACTGGTTCATTGTAAAAAAATATTAGTTTCCTCTCAGCCCTAGAGGTGGTTTAAACAAAAAAGCGTGGACTGAATTGCCACGTCTATTGTAGAGGTCGTAGGAAACCCTTGATGCAGATGTGAGATAAGCAGCCCACGCAAAGCGTGAGAACCGCTTGCTAATCCCGCATCAATGTTGAAAGTTCCTACGTTTCTACAATAAGCGAAAAGCAAAACGCTTCTTTTATCAATATGTTACATGTGGCAATCATTGGATTACCACTTGCAAATATACTTCTTTTCTTTAAATGTGTTGTAAATTTGAACAAAAAAGTGCGAAATAATTCGGGCCGGCAACATCACTAAAATCTAAACTTTGAAAATCAAAAACCAATAACCGCCTGTGGTCTTTTGATTTTCAAATATTGGAGGCTCGAAGAGTTTGTAGGTGTTCGAATTGCGGAAGTGCGGGAACGAGGTCTCGTTCTTGCGCATCAAGACCACAATTCTCGCAGGAACAGTATAGGCGATTGTTGCCAGCACCACGACAACGTTGATGGAGCGCACTTCCTTAATGGCTCGAGAATGATGGCCAACGTATAGTTAAATCCTAGTTGAATGATTCGTCAAATTCGTATTAATTGAATGCGGATGCCAATTAGTTGAATTTGTGTAATTTGTAGTATAAATTACTTCGGTTGGTCGATGTTGCGCATCGAGAGGGCGATGCGGCCGCGTTCCATGTCAATGCTGGTGACGACGACGCGCACGTGCTGGTGGACATGGACTTGTCGGGCGGCGGGGAGGCCACGCTGCGGCATCTGCGAGACGTGAACGAGGCCGTCCTTGTGGATGCCCAGGTCAACGAAGGCGCCGAACTGCGTCACGTTGGTGACGATGCCGTTCAGTTCCATGCCTTCGCGCAGGTCCTTAATGTCGTTGACATTCTCGTCAAACTCCCACACTTGCACCGTGGAGCGCGGGTCGCGTCCGGGTTTCTCCAACTCACTCATGATGTCGCGCAAGGTGGGTTCGCCCACTTCGTCCGAGAGGTAGCGTTGCAATTCGATCTTGTCGCGTTGTGCCTTGTCCTTGATCAGGTCGGCAATACTGCAGCCGCAGTCGCGTGCCATCTGCTCCACCAGGGCATAGCGCTCGGGGTGGACGGCGCTGTTGTCCAGTGGATTGTCGCTCTCGGGCACACGCAGGAAGCCTGCTGCCTGCTCAAAGGTCTTGGGACCCAATTTGGGCACCTTGAGCAGTTGCTGGCGGGAGGTGAAATGGCCGTTGGCTGCTCGGTAATCGACGATGTTCTGTGCCAGGGTGGGGCCCAGGCCGGCGATGTAGGTGAGCAATTCCTTGGAGGCCGTGTTGACATTCACGCCCACGCTGTTCACGCAGCTTTGAACGGTGAAATCCAACGCCTCCTTGAGCCTCGTCTGGTCCACATCGTGTTGGTATTGTCCCACGCCGATGCTCTTGGGGTCAATCTTCACCAGTTCGGCCAGCGGGTCAAGCAGGCGGCGCCCGATGGAGACGGCACCGCGCACGGTGACGTCCTTGTCGGGGAACTCGTCGCGTGCGATTTTGCTGGCGCTATAGACCGATGCGCCGTTCTCGCTCACGACATACACGTTCACGTCGCGGCGGTAGCGAATCTTCTTTAAAAAGCGCTCGGTCTCGCGGCTTGCCGTGCCGTTGCCCAGGGCGATGGCGTCAATCTTGTAAGCCTCGGTGAGGGATTGTATCTTTTTGGTTGCCCCTGCGATATCGTTGTGCGGTGCAGTGGGGTAAATGACATCGTTGTGCAGCAGATTGCCTTGCTCGTCAAGGCACACCACCTTGCAGCCCGTGCGGAAGCCCGGATCCACGGCCAGCACGCGTTTGCGGCCCAATGGAGGGGCAAACAGCAGCTGTCGCACGTTTTGGGCGAAGGTCTCAATAGCCTCGTCGTCGGCTTTCTCCTTGGCCGCTGCCGCAAACTCGGTCTCGATCGAAGGCTTCACCAGACGCTTGAAGCTGTCCTCTGCAGCCTCATCGACGAGTTGTGATGCCTCGCCGTTACCCTTGACCACGATGCGGGCGATATTGTCCAGCGTGCGGTCATCATTGATTTCGATACCCACCTTGAGGAACCCTTCCTTCTCGCCACGGCGGATGGCGAGCAGCTGGTGGGATGACACGCGCTTGAGCGGCATGGAGTACTCGTAGTAGTTCTCATAGTTGCGGCCCTCAATCTCCTTGCCCTTGACAAAGTGTGACACGAGGCGCGCGTCATATTTGAATCCGCGTCTCACGGCATTGCGCACCGCCTCGTTCTCGCTCACCCACTCGGCGATGATGTCCTGAGCACCCGCAATGGCGGCATCGGTGTCGGGGACCTTGTCGCCGTCCACAAACTGTCGGGCCCGTTCCTCGATGTTGCCGCCGCGCTGTGCCATGATGATCTTGGCCAACGGTTCCAGTCCCAACTGGCGGGCTGCCTCGGCGCGTGTCTTGCGTTTGGGCTTATAGGGCAGATAGATGTCCTCGAGCGTGTTGGCATCCCAGCAGTTGTTGATGCGGTCGGCCAGTTCGGGCGTGAGTTTCTCCTGAGCCTCGATGGTCTTGAGAATTGTGGCGCGGCGCTTTTCCAGTTCGCGGTAATAGCGCAGGCGCTGGTCAATGGACTGGATCGATAGTTCGTCCAGATTGCCGGTCGCCTCCTTGCGGTAACGGCTGATGAACGGGATGGTCGCTCCGTCATCCAGCAGATTGACGGTGCCTGCCACCTGATTGATGGGGATATTGAGCTCTTGTGAAATGAGCGTCGATAGTTGAGTTGCCATGTTCTTAATGATGTTTCTATTCTTTATAAAAGCCTACCACCTAAAACCTAAAACCTAAAGCCTAATACCTACTACCTAAAGCCTAACGCCTAATACCTAACGCCTAAAACCTAACGCCTCTTCTTGAACGTGATGACGGTGATTTCGGGGGTGGCGCCGATGCGCATGGGCGGCCCTACCATGCCCGTGCCGATGTTGACATACAGCCAGCGGTCGCCCTCGTTGTAGGCGCCGCCCCATTCGGGATAACGCATGCATGCCGGTGACCAGCGCCAGTTGCCCAGCTTGAAGATCAGCTGCCAGGCGTGGGTGTGTCCTGCTAGCATCAGGTCGATATTGCTGTTGGTCAGTGTGTTGGCGCGCCAGGCATAGGGATTGTGCTGCAACTCGATTTTGAAGTTGCTGTCATTCAATCCATTGTAAGCCTTGGCGAGGTTGCCGCGTTTCTCAAACGGATGGTCGCCGAAGTTCTCGGTGCCGATGAGCACGATTTGGTCATCACCGCGCTTGATGATGGCATGGTCGTCATTGAGCAATTTCCAACCCGCATCTTCTTGCAGGGAGCACAGTGCCTTGCGGTCGGCGACTTTCTCGTTCTCGGCATTCCAACGCACATAGTTGTCATAGTCGTGGTTACCCAGCACCGAATAGACGCCGTCGGGGGCATGCAACTGGGCCAACAGGTCGCGGTAGGGTAGAGCTTCGTCGGTTTTGCGGCTCACCAGGTCACCCGTGAAGCAAATCATGTCGGGATGAAGGTCATTGATGGCTTTGATTTGGCGCTCGACGATGGCAGTGCGACCGTTATAGGTGCCCAGATGGGCATCGCTCCATTGCACGATGCGGTAACCGTCGAAGGCCTCGGGCAAGCGGTCAAACGCCAGTTCCACCTCTTTCACCTCGATTTTGCCAGGAGTGACGATAGCCCCCCACCACATCACGCCGAACACCAGTGCTGCCACGATGAAGGCGCAAATGGTCATCCACCGTTGTCTGATGAGACGGCCGATGCCATAGACCAGCGTGCCCAGTGCTTTGGGCGCCAGGATGGCAAAGAAAGTGTAGAGCATGTATTGCCCTGTGACAAAGGTGCTGTTCAGGGTCGTGGCTTCGCTCAAGGGCATGACAGCAACAGCCGTAGCCAATGCCGCCGTGAGCACCGCCAGCGCGGCATTGAACCACGCCGCCCATCGATAGCCGCAGCGCCGCAACCGTCGGCAGATATAAACGTCCATGGCGATGCACAGCACCGCCACGACGATTAATCCTAACCAATGAATCTTCATCTTTCTTCCTTGATTATAAAGACCTTAAAGTCTTTAAGGCCCTTAAGGACTCTAAAGCCTAACGCCTAAAGCCTAAAACCTAACGCCTAAAGCCTAAAGCCTAACGCCTACTTCGTTGCCTCAAGGTAGTTGGAGAGCGGGTTGCTGTACATCTGCAACATCTTGTTGTACATGTAGAAGCGGTCGGCCTCGCTCAACTTCATGCCCTCGGTCTTGTCGATTTGGCTCGACAGGTACTGTTCGAATGCCTCGCGTTCCTCCTGGGTGTACTTGTCGGCAAATTGTTTGTCGTCAAACAGGATGTCGTGAGCGATGTAGTTGTTCTTGTAGATCTTGTAGTTCTGATGGATGGCATGGTCGATGATGGCGCACACGCGGTCCACTTCCAGGAACTTGTCCAGACCCTCGGGAATCTTGTCCAGCTCCTCGTTGATGCAAGGCGTGAAGGCATAGTGCACCTCGCCCTTGTGGCCGATGATGCCCGTCTTCATGCTGATGAGGTCATCGTCGGGCGACTTGCGCCAGTTGGGGTTCTTGCTCTTGCACAAGAACTCCTTGGCCTTGAGGTAATCGTTTGGGTCATACTCATAGCTGATCGAGATGGGCGCGATGTTCAGTTCCTTGAGGCTCTCGATGAACGACTTGTCGCGGTTGCCGTAGGCCAGCATCTTGATCAGACTCTCCTGAGTGCGGTCGTTGCTGTCCTTGCAGCGGCCCTCACGCTGGGCGATCCACAGCGAGGCACGCTTCTGCTCGACGGCAAAGTGCATATAGCCCGACAGCTGCACTGCGGCAGTCAGTGTCTGGATGCGGCCCAGGTTGCGTTTCACGATGAAGCTCTTGTTCATGCGCACCAACTTGGTGATCCAGTCATAGATGAGCAGGTTATTGCCGATGGCGATCTCGCACGCGTCGCGGCCGCCCTTGATGAGTAGATAGCTCAGCTGTGCCGAGTCGAGCACGATGTCGCGGTGGTTAGTGACAAAGGTGTAGGGACGCTCCTTGTCCAGATTCTCGGTGCCGCTGGTGGTGAGCGTTGTGCCTGTCTTGGCCATCAAGCCCTCGATGAAGGGTTTCATCACCTTCACCTGGAATTCATGCTTGCTGTTGATGCCCAGCAGCACATGCTTGAACTCCGAGTACTTGTAGTTGGGCAATGCCATCGCCACAATCTGCTGGAAACCGGGTTCCTGCACCAGAATGGTCATCGCGGTCTGGAAATCCTTGTCAGGAATCGGGCAGATGTCCTGATACTCAACTGGAATGGGTATGTTCTCGTTCTCTATCATAGTGAATTTGTATTGGGGAGGAACCGTTTGGACCCTCAAAGTTTTGGTTCATGTTTTCTCAACCCACAAAGTTAATATTTTTCCCTAAAAAAAGAGTCAGATTGAGTGTTTTTTTCAAAATCTTTCAAAAAAGCCAACGATTTGGACAAGTACGCAGCCCCCCATCAGAAAAAATCGATATTGTCATTCAGTTTGGCGAAAAATGCCTACCTTTGCGAAAACCCAAAATAATGAAGATTATGAAAAAAACTTTGATGATTACGCTGATGGCCCTGATTGTGAGCCTCAGTTCGGCTGCTACCGATTTTAAAACCTACGAGAATGAGATATTCTCTATCGGGTATCCTTCGGACTGGGAGGTGACCTATGAAAGTGATGATTGCATGAACGTGGCCACAGAGGACGGTGAAATCCGTTTTGATGTCACCTACAATGAGAGGGGGCCAATGAAGAATCAACTGCAAGAAGCAGCTGACAATTGGGAGTACATGAAAAAGAGCAACGGCCACGTGGTGGACCAGAAACTGGTGAAAGACGACTATGCGCTCGTTCGCTCAATCGAGACCGATGAGGACGACGGTACTCAAACCGTGGTAGTGTGGTTCTTGATGATGACTCAGGAGCCGCAGTGTTTCTCGGGGTCAATCCAGAGTCCGATGAGCCGCGCCAACGAAGCCATCGACATACTGGTCGAAATGCTCTCGACCCTCACCCAGAAATAACAAGTGGGCTGCACAACGGCATTCCTGTTGAAGCAAGAAAAAACAGGCCGGGTTCCATCGACGGAGCCCGGCCTGTTTTGTGTCGTGATCAATGATGTGTTTGCTTACTTGAGCATTTCCTTCACGGCACGCTCAAGCTGGCGATCGTGGCCCGTGAGGTAGTCCTCGGGGGTGTTATAGACCTCGACATCGGGCAGCAGCGACTGGTTTTCGCAGTAGTTGCCGCGCATGTCACGGCAACCCACCTGCGGGATGCCGAACACCAGCGTGTTGTCGATGAGCGTCTCCCACCACACGGCGGTCATCGTGCCTGCCACGGGCGTGCCGATGAGTTTGCCGATGCCCAGTTCCTTGTAAACGAAGGGGAAGCCATGGCCGTTGCTGTAGTCATCCTCGCACATCAACACGCACGACGGCTTGGTCCACTTGTTGAACGGGTCAACACCCACAACTTTACCGTGGGGCACAAAGCTCTGGTACTGCCTGCCGCTGAGCAAGGTGCACAGGTCGTCGTGCAGCCAGCCGCCGCCGTTGTGGCGCTCATCGACGATGACGGCCTCGCGGTTGCGGTTCTTGTCGCTGAGCAGCTCACGATAGACGGTGCGGAAGCTGCGGCTGTCCATCTCCTTGACGTGGACATAGGCCAGACGTCCGCCCGACAGGCTGTCCACCAGCGCGCGGTTGCGGTCCACCCAACGCTTGTAGAGCAGCTC
>CACZVR010000061.1 GCA_902784675.1 uncultured Bacteroidales bacterium
AAACGACAATCGCATGAAAAAGAGAATCATGGCTGCCCTGGTGGCCGCACTGACAATTGCACTGGCTGCCGACGCCTGCACTTCGGCCATCGTGAGCGGCAAATTGACGGCTAACGGACGTCCGCTGATGTGGAAAAACCGCGACACCAACGACCTGAACAACCGCGTGGATCGCATCCCGGCTCATGACGAGCTGATGGAGTTCGTCGCCCTCTTCGATGCCCGTGACCTGCAAGACACGGCGGCATGGATGGGATTTAACGAGGCGGGCTTCGCCATCATGAACACGGCGTCCTATAACCTCAACGGCAACGACGGCGTCAAGGAGATGGACCGCGAGGGCGAACTCATGCGCTATGCCCTGGAGCGCTGCAAGACGGTGGACGACTTCGAGAACCTCCTGAAGACTCGACCCAAACCCCTGGGTGTGGAAGCCAACTTCGGCGTTATCGACGCGCTGGGCAACGGTGCCTATTTCGAGACGGGCAACTACAGATATGTGAAATTTGACCTCAAGGATGCCCCCGAGGGCATCCTCACGCGTACCAACTACAGCTACAGCGGTGCCAAGGACAAGGGCATGGGCTATGTGCGCGAGAGGAACGAGAAAGCGCTGCTCGCGCCTCACATCGAGGCCCAGGATATCACCCCGGCGGTGTTCACCGAGGAGCTGTCACGCACCTTCTACAACGCGCAGCTGGGCAAGGACTTCACTCGCAGCGGCGACAACTGGATTGTGGACCAAGACTTTATCCCGCGGCGCATCTCCACAGCCAGCGTGGTCATCGAGGGCATTGTCCCCGGTGAGAACCCGCTGCTCACGACAATGTGGATCGCACTGGGCTATCCTCCCTGCGCCGAGGTCTATGCCGTGTGGGTGGGAGAAGGCGGTGTCGCTCCCGAGCTCACCGGCACCACGGCCGACAACCACTCGGTGCAGTGCGACCGCGTCAACCAGCGCAAGGCCGAGGTGTTCCCCGTGACCCGCGGCAACGGCAAGCAATACCTGAACCTTTCCAAACTCTACAACAACGAGGGCACAGGCTATTGCCAGAAGCTGACGCTGAAGAACAAGCAGGCCTACAAACGCGGCTATGAAGAAATCGCTCGCCGCCGCGCCATCTACAACAAGAGCAAGAAAAAACGCTAAAAGAGAGGCTTTAGGCATTTAGGTATTAGGCTTTAGGTACAAGACAATACTAGGGACTAAGGACTAAGGACTAGGGACTAAAAACTAAGGACTAAGGACTAAGGACTAAAAACTGAAAATATGAAAGAATGCATGGTCTCACCCGGCTGCTACATGAGGCACTTGAGTCTCATGTTCATGGCCGACAACTGGCTGTGGATGTGCCTGCCCGTGGCAGTGTGCGCCGTGCTGGCGGTGTGGATCGACGTGCGCTTTGTCATTGTGGCGCTCATGACACTCTTTGTCGCCTTGCCCATGGTGCTCGCCCTACTCTACTTCTACTACGGCTTCTCGCCGCTGGCACGCTGGTCCATCATGGAGAAGAAGGCCGCCATCGACGACCAAGGCATCACCCTCACGTTCACCGACGAGCGAATGAAAACGCACGTCATCAACAGGGATGACGTGCGCCATATCATTGAAAAGGAGGATGTGTGGATGCTGATGATTAAAGGCAACCGATACAACTGCCTGATGTTGCCGACATCAGCTATAGATCCAGACGTCGCGCAAGGCCTCAGGCAGCTTGTCGCGCAGACCCATTAACGTGCCGTAGTCGTCGCTGCGGGCCACATACACACACATCATGCCCCGATAGTTCAGAATCTTCATGTCGGGTACCAACTCGGGATACTTGGCCTTGAAGGCATCCAGCTCCTGCTGGTTGCGCAAGGTGGAAATCACCATGTAGTATTTGCCCGTTGTCGAGCCCACGCTGGCAAACGGCGAAACGGTCTTGACCGGCTCGATCGCCTGCGCAACGACACCATCCTGCACTGTCACGTTGCCCAGATGCTGGGCTTGAGGAGCCGTCACCGTGGGAGCCATGCTGGCATCCTGACCGTGGCGGTCGGCGATGATGGGCGTCGTGAGCGTGATGCCCAAGCCGATGAGCACTGCCACCGAGGCGGCAATGCGCACTGCACGGCGCGTAAACAAATTGCGGCCGTCACCGACGATTGTCGAATCGCTTTCAGCGCCAGCAGGAGCTGCAAGCTCACGCTCGAGAGCCGTCACCGACTTGATGTCCACATCAGCCAGGCCAAAGTAAGCATCATTGCTGTGGGCCGTGCTGAACGGAATGAACTCGATGTAACGGCCATCGTTGCGGCGGAAGTAGCCCAACCGTCCCATCGACACCTCGTTGTCGGCCGACAATTGCTGACGATAGGCAGCGACGCTGTCGGCGATGAAACGCACAGCATCGTCAAAGCCCATGCCCTCGCGGCGCATGATCGACTGCACCAGCAAACCATCGTTGTGCGTGACCTCGGCATTGAAGCCCACCTCACGCCGCGGACGCTCAAACACCTCACGCGCCTCGTCATAATGCGACGAGCAGTAGTTAGCGATGAAAGCACCCCAACCTGGCACCACCACACAATCGTGGCGTGTCATCAGGTACTCAATATGTTCGATTATCGAAAACATGCTATCAGTTTTTGCTATCAACTTTCGCTTCTAACTATCAAAAGCAACAGACAAAATTACACTTTTCCCCTCACCCCACAAAATTTCCACCCCAAAAAACTTATCAACACCCCTTAAATTGCTACTCATAAAAACAAATTAAGTGACTGAAAAAACAGCCACCTAATTAAATATCGTGGAACTGGAGGTTTTATCGATTGATATTACATGCTAATCATTTGATAGCATAGAATAATGAAAACATTTGGTTATCAGTAGATTGCGTATCAATGATTAATTTGTCGCATCACTCGATGAGTAGTTATATCCCCAAAAGGGGGAATACAAACAGGGGGTATTCCTCCCTTTAAATTCATCATTTCTAGAGAGTCTAATTGAAGACGAGATCTATTATCGAAGAGATATTAGATCTCACTTTTTTCGGTTGTTAGACCATGAATTATCATAAATTGACTGGGAAATTTTGTTGTTTGTAAAAAAATTATAAAATTTGCAGTTCGTTTTATTGTAAACTGCTCTCAATTAATTGATGATTGGGTGGGGAACAGAATACAGAAGAAGATATGCATAAGTTAAATATATGTATTACTATTCTACTGCTGGCGCTGCTGGCTTCTTGTTCGCAGGATGCCAAGAAATATCGCATCGGGGTGTCGCAGTGCTCTGACGACATCTGGCGCGACAAGCAGAACTCGGAATTGAAAATTGGCGCCTACTTCCATGACAATGTGGAATTGAGGTTTGCTGCGGCTTACGATAGCGACGAGCGTCAGATTCAGCAGATCGACAGCCTTGTCGGCACAGGAATTGACCTGCTGATTGTGGCTCCCAACCAGGTGTCAACGATTTCGCCGGCCATCGACAGGGCCTACGACAAGGGCATCCCCGTGATTGTGTTTGAACGCAAGACCAACACCAAGAAATACACGGCCTATATGGGTGCCGACAACTATGAGATGGGGCACCTGATGGGCGAATATGTGGCTACACGGCTGAATGACCGTGGCCGTATCATTGAGGTGATGGGTCTGAAGGGTTCTTCGCCCGCGATTGAGCGCCACAACGGCTTCAGGGAGGCTATTGCCGAGCATCCAGGCATCCAGGTGGTTGCCACACTGCAGGGTGACTGGACTGAGCCCACAGCCTACAATATAGTCAAGCAATGGCTTGACAAGAATAAGGACGCCGGGAGGATTGACCTGGTGTTCGGCATGAACGATCGCACGGCAATGGGAGCGCGCAAAGCCTTCAAAGAGGTGGGCGGGGCACTGCCGCTGTTCTGCGGCATTGACGGCTTGCCAGGCGAGAACGGCGGCATCCGCCTGGTGCAGGACTCGTTGCTGGATGCGTCCTACATCTATCCCACCCACGGCGACCAGTTGCTGCAGTTGGCGGTGGATATCCTTGATGGGAAACCCTACGAGAAGGAGACTAAACTGATGTCGGCGCTTGTCACCCAGGACAATGCCCGCGTGTTGCTGATGGAGGGCGAGGAGATTATGCGTCAGTCCCGCAACCTCGAGCAGTTGCATGAGAAGGCCAGCCAATATCTCGATCAGTTGGGCAACCAGCGCACCCTCATCTTTGTGGCCCTGGCGGCGATACTGCTGTTGCTGGCATTGCTTGCCGGCATCTACATGTATTACCTGCAGCGGGCCCGCATCCAGGACGAACGCATCCAGATGGAGCGCGAGCAGTTGGACTTCTATACTCAGGTGAGTCACGAGTTGCGCACCCCGCTGACGCTCATCGAGGGACCGCTCGCCCAACTCGCCGAGACGCCCGATGTGAAGCATGCCAGCGAGGAAGCCAGCAACCTGTTCTCTATTGTCAGGCGCAATACCCACAACCTGACGCAACTCATTAACAAGATGCTGGATGCCCAGGTGGGCGGTACGGTCCATGACCTTAATGCTCATTTAGAAACCCAAAATCTCGCAACACCCGTTCCTGTCGAAGACAACAAGCCTGACGAGGACGCCTCGACCGTGCTCATCGTTGACGATAATGCCGACATCCGCGCCTATCTGCGCACCATCCTGCAAGACAAATACCGCCTGCTGGAGGCCGAGGACGGCAAGCATGGCCTCGATATTGCTCGCGAACAGGTGCCCGACCTGATTGTGTCGGACGTGATGATGCCTGTGATGAACGGCTTGGAATTCTGCCAACAAGTAAAAAAGGACCTTGTCTCAAGCCACATCCCCGTCATTCTGCTCACGGCCAGGGCGCTCGAGAGACACCAAATCGAGGGCTATGAGAGCGGAGCCGACGCCTATATCACCAAACCCTTCTCCCCAGAATTGCTGTTGGCCCGTATCGATAACCTGCTGCACAGCCGCCACCAACTCAAGGATCTGTGGAGCGTGAAGACCGCATCAGAACCTGTTGAAGCCCCTGCCACAGTTGCTGCGCCCGCCCCCACGCCCATCGAGGACGCCTTCATCTCACAATTCAAGAAAATAGTGGAGGAACGCCTTTCGGACAGCAACCTGAGCGTCGAGGACCTCGCTGCTGACATGGGACTGAGCCGTGTGCAACTCTACCGCAAGGTCAAGGCCCTGACAGGCAGCACGCCCGTTGATCTGCTGCGCAAGGCCAGGCTATCCAAGGCCCAGGCGCTGCTGCAGGCGTCAACGCTGTCGGTCAGCGAAATCGCCTATCAGGTGGGCTTTGCCTCTCCGTCCTATTTCACCAAGTGTTACAAGGACGAATTCGGCATCGTGCCCGGCGAGGCCCGCAAACCTAACTAAAACGAAACACAAACTACGAATTACATGAGGCGTAACGACAGAACTACGAATTTCACGAATTAAACTAATTGGGCATTCGCCTTTTTTTTTTCTTTCTAATTTCACGAATAGCGGGCGCTGCTTTTTCAAACAGCTTGAACAAACAATAAACAACAACTCAAACAACTTTCTAAGACGGTCTTTTTTGTTGTTTGGGTTGTTGCTTTATTGTTTAAAAACCTTAGCGACTTTGCGCCTTAGCGTGAGGCCGTGCGAGTGCTGCGGCTTGTAAAAATCGTTCATTGACTGACAGAAATGTTACATTGAAACATATTTACAAGCAGAAGAACGAAAACTGATAGTCCCCTATATATTAATAGGTTAACTTTGCAACCAATCGACATAAATCACCATTTTATATTAACCAAAACCAACAGAACAATGAACGTACTGAAAAGATTTCTACTCAGCTTCATGCTCATGTTGACGTGTACGATTTTGTATGCGCAAACAGAAATCACAGGCACCGTCGTTGACGAGACAGGAGAAACCGTCATCGGCGCCACTGTGATGGAGAAAGGTACCACTAATGGTACAGTGACCGACTTTGATGGCGTCTTCACCATCAAGGTCAATCCCGGAGCAACCCTCGTTTTCTCCTATGTGGGATTCCTCAATGTTGAGATGCCGGCCAGCAATGGCATGGTTGTCACCATGAAAGAGGATGCACTTGCCCTTAACGAGATTGTCGTGACAGGTTACACCACACAGCGCAAGGCCGACTTGACCGGTGCTGTGAGTGTAGTCAGCGTGACCGATCTGGTCAAGCAAAACGAGAACAACCCCATCAAGGCGATGCAGGGTCGTGTGCCGGGCATGAACATCTCGGCCGACGGTAACCCCTCGGGTGCTGCTACTGTCCGCATTCGTGGTACAGGTACCCTCAACAACAATGACCCGCTTTACATCATCGATGGTGTTCCCACCAAGGCTGGTATGCACGAGCTCAATGGTAACGACATCGAGAGCATCCAGGTGTTGAAGGATGCCGCTTCGGCTTCTATCTACGGTAGCCGCGCTGCCAACGGTGTCATCATCATCACCACCAAGGGCGGCAAGGACGGCAAAGTGAAGATTGACTTCGATGCCAGCCTGTCGGTACAGACCTATGCGCACAAGATGAAGGTGCTGAATGCCAAGGAATTCGGCCAGGTGATGTGGCAGGGCTTCGTGAACGATGGCCTGAATCCCAACCTGAACGGTCTGGGATATTATTACAATTGGAGTTACGATGCTCAGGGTGTTCCCATGCTCAACAACATCACCATGAGCAAGTTCTTGGACCCCGCTGGTCTAACTCCCGCAGCCGACACCGACTGGTTTAAGGAGACTACCCGCACGGGCTTGATTCAGCAATATAACCTCTCGCTGAGTCAAGGTACCGAGAACGGAACTTCATTCTTCTCGCTGGGCTACTACAAGAACGATGGTATCATCAAGAAGTCGGACTTCCAGCGCTTGTCGGCCCGTATGAACTCGACCTACAAGCTGTTGCCCGTCGGTGACCGCAAGATTGTGACCGTGGGTGAGCACTTCACGGTAAACCGCACCAACGAGCTGCAGGCTCCTGGCGGTTTCCTGGAGAATGTGCTGCAGTTCAACCCCTCACTGCCCGTTTACACGACCGATGGCAATTATGCTGGTCCCGTGGGCGGTTATCCCGACCGCGAGAACCCTGTGGCCCGTCTGGACCGTAACAGCGACAACCGCTACACCTACTGGCGCATGTTCGGTGATGCCTTCATCAACATCAACCCGATTCAGGACCTGAACCTGAAGACGACCTTCGGTCTCGACTATGCCCAGAAGCAGCAGCGCATCTTCACCTATCCCATTACCGAGGGCACCGTGGCCAATCCGACCAATGCCGTTGAAGCCAAGCAGGAGCACTGGACCAAGTGGATGTGGAATGCTATTGCTACCTACAACCTGGAGCGCGGCAATCATCGCGGTGATGTCATGGTCGGTACCGAGCTCAACCGTGAGGATGACTCATGGCTCAGCGGCAAGGCCTATGACTTTGCTGTCTTGAATCCCGATTACATGTGGCCCAACGCAGCAGTCGGCGAGGCCGAGGCCTACGGCTCGGGCGAGGGCTACACGCTGGTATCCTTCTTCGGCAAGGTGAACTACACCTACGCTGACCGCTATTTGGCTAGCTTGACCATGCGTTACGACGGTTCAAGCCGTTTCGGTCGCAACAACCGCTACGGTACCTTCCCCTCGGTCAGCCTTGGTTGGCGCATCAGCGAGGAACCCTTCATGAAGCGCATGGAGTGGCTCGACAACCTCAAGCTGCGCGCTTCGTGGGGTCAGACTGGTAACCAGGAGATTTCCAACATTGCCCGCTACACCATCTTCGAGAGCAACTATGGCGAGGCTGGTTTCGGTGGCCAAAGCTACGGTACCAGCTATGACATTGCCGGTACCAATGGTGGCCAGACGCTTCCCAGCGGTTTCAAGCGCAACCAGTTGGGTAACGACAACCTCAAGTGGGAAACCACGACTCAGACCAACGTCGGTTTTGACTTCGGTATGCTGCGCAACGCCCTCTACGGCTCGTTCGAGTGGTACTACAAAAAGACCACCGACATTCTGGTTTACATGCCTGGCATCGGTGTGATGGGCGAGGGCAGCAGCCAGTGGATCAATGCTGGTGAGATGACCAATAAGGGTATCGAGCTGAATGTGGGCTACCGCGGCAGCGTGGGCGATTTCCAGTATGACATCGCTGGCAACATCGGTACCTATCGCAACAAGGTGACGAAACTCCCCGAGACCCTGGCAGCTGCAGGCACCTTTGGCGGTAACGGCGTCGAGAGCGTTGTGGGACATCCCATGGGCGCTCAAGTTGGCTATGTATATGACGGTATCTTCAAGAGCCAGGCCGAGATTGACAACCATGCCGCACAAAATGGTGCAGGCCTGGGTCGCATCCGCTGGAAAGACTTGAACGAGGACGGTGTCATCAACGAGAAGGACCAGAAGTGGATTTATTCACCGGTTCCCGACTTCACTTGGGGTCTTAACATCTATCTTGAATACAAGAACTTGGACTTCACCATGTTCTGGCAGGGCGTTCAAGGCGTTGACGTCATCAGTGACCTGAAGCGCGAGACTGACCTGTGGGCCGGTTTGAATATCACCAACCTGAACAAGGGCCGTCGCCTGCTCGATGCATGGACTCCCAATAATCCTAGCTCCAACATTCCCGCTGTCAGCACGATGGACAACAACAACGAGAAGCGCGTGAGCAGCTACTTTGTGGAGAACGGTTCCTTCGCAAAAATGCGTAACATTCAGCTGGGTTACAACTTTGGCAGCAACGTGTGTGACAAATTACACATCGCACGCCTGCGCATGTATTTATCAGCCCAGAATCTGCTGACCATCAAGAGCAAGTCATTTACAGGTGTGGATCCCGAGAATCCCAACTTCGGCTATCCTATTCCTCTCAATGTCACCTATGGTCTTAATGTTTCATTCTAAAATTCAGGATTCACTATGAAAAAGATATTCAATATATTGTGTGTCGGTCTGGTTTGTTGCAGTGCCACCACTTTGTTTACATCATGTGACGATTTTCTCGATGAGCACAAGCCCCAAGCCACTCTCAGTGACGAACAGGTAAAGTCGCCCGAGAATGCCGAGGCCATGGCCATCTCGGCCTATGCCATCTTTACCTCGGCCGAGGACATCAACTCATCATTCTCGATGTGGAACTTTGACGTCCGTAGTGATGACGCCTATAAGGGTGGTAACGGTACCAGCGACGGTGACGTCTTCCATCAGCTTGAGATTCAGCAGGGTGTCCTCACCACCAACTGGAACATTAACGACATGTGGGTGAGGTTGTACAACAGCCTTTCGCGCGTGAACAGCGCCATTGCCCTGCTTAAGGAGACTGATGACAGCTACGCGATGAAGGGTCAGCGTCTGGCCGAGATGAAATTCTTGCGTGCCTATGGCCACTTCCTGCTCAAGCGCCTGTACAAGAACATCCCCTTCGTTGTCAACGAGAATTTGACCTATGAAGAGTATAATGAGTTGTCCAATACCCAGTACACCAATGACGAGGGCTGGCAGCTTATCATTGATGACCTGATGGAGGCTTATAACACGCTGCCCGAGGTGCAGCAAGACAAGGGACGTCCCACCCGTGCTGCCGCTGCCGCTTTCCTGGCCAAGGTTTATCTTTACAAGGCCTATCGTCAGGATGACGCCAATAGCAACCAGGTGACAAGCATCAACCAGGACGACTTGCAGAAGGTTATCGAGTTCACCAATCCAACCCTGTATGCCAACTATGGTCTGGAGGATGACATCCACAATAACTTCCGTCCTGAGGAAGAGTATGAGAACGGTATCGAGAGCATTTGGGCTATCCAGTATTCACGCAACGACGGTTCCACCTATGGTAACCTGAACTGGAGTTACGGCTTGATTCCGCCCAACATTCCTGGCGCTACCGATGGTGGCTGCGACTTCTACAAGCCCTCGCAGAACCTGGTGAATGCCTATCACACCGGTGCCGACGGTCTGCCCTTGCTTGACACCTTCAATGAGAAGAACTTTAATCTGGCTGAGGATAATGCCGACCCGCGTCTGTTCCTTACCGTGGGTATGCCGGGACTGCCTTACATGTTCAACCGCAACTACATGATGGAGGAGACCAGCATCTGGAGCCGCAGCAACGGCCTGTATGGCTACTACGTCTCCCTCAAGCACAATGTTGACCCTGCGCTCATCGGCAGCTACCTCATTAAGGGTTCTTATTGGGCCAGTTCGATGAACCGCATCGTCTTCCGCTATGCCGACGTGCTGTTGATGCGTGCCGAGGCCTATGCCCAGTTGGGTCAGGCCGACCAAGCCATCAATCTCGTGAACCAGCTGCGCTCACGTGCAGCAACCAGCACCCAGATGATTTCCAACTATCCCAATACCTATGGCGTGAAAATGTACATCAGCAACTATCGCGGCAGCTATTCCAAGGACGAGGCTGTGAAGATTGTGAAGATGGAACGCCGTCTGGAAATGGGTATGGAGAGCGAGCGCTTCTTTGATCTCGTGCGCTGGGGTGATGCCGCCACAGTACTCAACAAGTACTATTCCGAGGAAATCAGCAGCTGTGCCATTTACAGTGCTGCTCATTTCACTGCCAATAAGGATGAGTACCTGCCCATCCCGTTCAGTCAGATTTCGGCCTCCAACGGCCACTACACGCAGAACATTGGCAACTGGTAATCACAGCAACATAGTTAATTTCCTGATGAATAAAATACAATGATTATGAAAGCTAAGATATTATATATATTTTGTGCGTGTCTTGCTTGCTGCGGATTCGCCACATTGCTCAGCTCATGCTCCGAAGACAACATCAGTGACCTGGATTTGAAGGGTAACTGCATGATTGATCAGCTCACCCTTGACAACTTTGAGGGAATTATTGACTTGCCTTCACGTTCTATCCTTGTTCGTCTGCCCGAGGTTTATGAAACATCGGCAATGAAGGTCACGTCATTGAAGATGTCTGATGGTGCTGTGTGCAATATTAATCAGGGCGAAACCATCAACATGGACGCTGCCAAGGTGCTTCATGTCCAGAATGGTGACGTCTTTATGGATTGGACTTTGTCTGTCCTCCACGACGAGGCTCGCATCACCTCGTTTGTGATTAATGATATCTACACGGGTAGCATCGACCAGGATGCCAAGACGATTGTGGTTTATATTCCTGCTACGCTCGACATCACCAACCTGGTACCGACCATTACCTATAGCGCCAATGCAACGATCACCCCGTCGTCGGGTGTGGCTCAGGACTTCTCGCAGCCAGTTACCTACAAGGTGAAGAATAATTCGGCCGAGAGTACCTATACTGTTAGGGTCATCGCCATCAGCAAACCCAAGGCCCTCTTCCTGGGTTCGGCTCCCACGATGAGTGAATTGGATCCTGAGGTTCAGACCGCTTGCCAGTGGATGCTCGGCAATGTTGAGAGCTCGTTGTATGCTTCGTTTGCCGACCTGCGCGCTGGCACCCTCGACCTGTCGGAGTGCAAGCTCATCTGGTGGCACTGGCATGTGGATGGCGGTGTGGATGGCCACGACAACTTTGTTGCCAAGGCTACCGACGCGATGAACACGCTGAACGAGTTGCGCCAGTTCTACGAGAACGGTGGTGCTTTGCTACTCACCCGCTATGCAGTCAACCTGCCTTCGTTCATCGGCACAACCGGTGACGACGAGTGGACGACGCCCAACAACTGTTGGGGTCAGGACGAGGCCTATGCCGAGTTATGCGGCGGCCCGTGGACCTTCCGCATCTTCGACGGTCAGAATGGCCATGCTATCTATCAGAATCTTGTGACTGGTGATAACCCCAACGAGGTTTATTGCACCGATGCCGGTTACCACATCACCAACTCCACCGCCCAGTACCACATCGGTACCGACTGGGGTGGCTATGACAACTATGACGTTTGGACCGGCCGCCGTCGGCGGTGACGGCGCTATCGTGCTCTGGGAGTATCCCGCTCATGACGGCAAGGGTGGCATCATCTGCGTCGGTTCGGGTTGCTACGACTGGTATTCCTACACCTACGAGGCTGGTTATACCGAGAAGTACCACAAGAACATTGAGATTATGACCAAGAACGCTATCAACTATTTAACCAAGTAATTGACTCATGAAACAGTATATGAATATTTTCAGTGCATTGATGCTGTGTTGCTTTATGTTCGCTTCGACGGCATGCAGTGAGGATGATTTCGGCCCCGATCCTTCTAAGGACTGGGACGGCACAACCGCATTCTTCAATTCGGTGGACGATGCTGGTTTCCAGACCTACTACAACCCCGCAATCGGCCGTTGTGGTGATCCGATGCCGTTCTATGATGCCAAGGCAGGTCACTTCAAGGTGCTCTACCTGCAGGAGTTTGACAACAATGCCGCATTCAACTACCACCCCTTCTGGGGCGTGTCGACCGTTGATGGCGCTAACTATCAGTCGCTGGGCGAGGTGTTGCCCACCGGCACATCTCCCGACGAGCAGGATGCTGCTTTGGGAACAGGATGCTGTATCTATAATGATAAGGATGGATTATACTATATCTATTACACGGGACATGACCGTTTTGGCCGCGAGGCCGTGATGAGGGCAACCTCAGCCGACTTCAAGGACTGGTCAAAGGATGCCGTGTGGATGTTGAAGGGTTCGACCTATGGCTACTCCGACAACGACTTCCGCGACCCGCAGATCTTTGTTGCCGACGATGGCCTTTACCACATGGTCATTTCCAGCAACCTGAAGTTTGCCGAGTTCAAGTCCAGCGACTTGAAGGTCTGGGAACACGTTGGCAACTTCCCCATGATTTGGGACCGCATGTGTGAGTGCCCCGACATCTTCAAGATGGGTAACTACTGGTATCTTGTTTACAGTGAGGGTTATCGTGCATCATGGAGCCGCAAGGTGAAGTACATGATGGCTCCCACTTGGGAGGCTCTGAGGGCCTGCTTCAATGATCCCGGTGCCAACTGGCCCCACGATGGTCACGAGGGCGTGCTCGACAGCCGCGCTTTCTATGCTGGCAAGACGGCTAGCAACGGCCAGGATCGCTACATTTGGGGTTGGTGCCCCTACCGCACCGGTAACACCATCCATGACAAGAACGTCAACGTGGGTGCCGGTGGCGAGCCCAACTGGTCGGGTGCGCTGGTATGCCACAAGATTATCCAGCATGCCGACGGTACGCTCACTCTGGGCGAGGTGCCTGCTATGGCTGCTAAGTTCAACAAGGAGCAAAACGTCAAGGTAATGGCCAACAACGGTGCCCAGATGAGCGGTGTCAATGGCACGCTCTCAGGTGACGATGCCTATGTGCTGTACAACCGTTTGGGAACCAGCAACCACATCTCGTTCACGGTAACCACATCCAACAACTGGGATCGCTTTGGTATCTCGCTGGTGCGCGGCACCGACTCCGATCGTTATTACACGATTATGGTCAACCCCGAGACCGAGAATAACCGCAAGGTGAACTTCGAGCAGGAGGGTAGTGCAGGTAAGGGCTTTATCGAGGGCATCGATGGCTATTGGTTCGAACGTCCCGCCGACAACGTTTATCACATCAACATCTACACCGATTGGTTCGAACGTCCCGCCGACAACGTTTATCACATCAACATCTACACCGACAATTCAGTCATGGTGATGTACATCAACGATGTTTGCGCCTACACCAACCGCATCTACGGTATCCAGAAGAATTGCTGGAGTATCAACAATTATGGTGGCAATATCACCATCTCGGACCTGAAAGTGTTCCAGTAAACGGTAAAAAGTATTACCTTTACAACCATGAACAGACTATTAACTATTCTGGCGGCAGTGTTCGTGGCCTTCTCGGCCACGGCACTGGCCCCCCAGTTATTGAGCGAAAACCACGCCATGTTGCGGGTTGACGCTACGGGCAAGTACCTCTTGCTGCCCGTGCAGGAGAAAGAGGAGAACGCCTATGTGCGCGTTATTGTGGACAACGAGCAGGTGCAGACGCTCAACGTGCGCTTTGCGGTGGACAAGGTGGACTACTATGTGCCCCTTGATATCCAGCGCTTCGGCAACAAGAAGGTGCTGGTTGACATTTCTTTCCATGGCGACCGCCGCACGACGGGCGCCGTCAAGGACTTTGTCTGCTGGCGTGAGATGCGGGTAACCGACACGTTCGACGATAGCAATCGCGAGCGCTTCCGCCCTGCCTATCACCATACCCCCGCCTATGGCTGGATGAACGACCCCAACGGTATGTTCTACAAGGATGGCGTGTGGCATCTCTATTATCAGTTAAATCCCTATGGCTCGCAGTGGGAGAACATGACGTGGGGCCACTCGACCTCGACCGACCTGATCCACTGGACGCCCCAGCCCATTGCCATCGAGCCTGATGCGCTGGGTACCATCTTCTCGGGCTCCTGTGTGACCAACGGTGACGATGTGGTGGCTATCTATACCTCGGCTGGACAGAACCAGACGCAATCAATCGCCTTTTCGCACGACAACGGCATGACCTTCGAGAAGTATGAGGGCAACCCTGTTTTGACGAGCGACGTGCCCGACTTCCGCGACCCGAACCCCTTCTGGAACAGCGACATCAATGCATGGAACTTGATTCTGGCTGCAGGACAGGAGATGAACATCTACAGTTCCAAGGATCTGAAATCTTGGAAGTATGAGAGTTCATTCGGCAAGGAATACGGTAACCACGGTGGTGTGTGGGAGTGCCCCGACCTGATGAAGATCGACGGCAAGTGGGTACTCATTTGCAACATCAATCCTGGTGGTCCCTTCGGCGGTTCGGCAACACAATACTTCGTGGGCGATTTCGATGGCCACAAGTTCACTTGTGAGTCGATGCCCAAGGTCACCAAATGGATGGACTACGGCAAGGACCACTATGCCACGGTATCGTTCTATAACGCGCCCGCAGGCCGCCATGTGGTGATTGCGTGGATGTCCAACTGGCAGTACGCCAACCAGGTGCCCACCCGTCAGTTCCGCAGCGCCAACTCGATTCCCCGCGACCTGGGCTTGTTCACTGACGGTGAGGAGTCCTACGTCAGCGTGAAGCCTTCGCCCGAAATGCTTGCAGTTCGTGGTGCCAAGGTGAAAAAGCCGACCGAGACCTGCGAAATCGTTGTGGATGTGAAAAACTCGATGGAATTGACCCTGTCTAACGCGAGTGGCGAGCAGGTTGTGATGACCTATGATGCAGCCAAGCAGACCTTTGCAATGGACCGCACCGCCAGCGGTGACGCCAGCTTCAGCGAGGCCTTCCCCGTGGAGACTGTTGCTCCCACCCATGGCACCATCAAGCAGCTACGCATCTTTGTTGACCGTTGCAGCATAGAGGCCTTTGATGCCGACGGCAAGATGGCAATGACTAACCTCGTGTTCCCCACCACGCCTTACACCAACCTCAAGGTCAAGGGCGGCAAGGCCACGATC
>CACZVR010000062.1 GCA_902784675.1 uncultured Bacteroidales bacterium
GGAGGCATGCTCAACCTCGAAGCCATCGAGGGTATGAAATACCTGAACACCAGTGAGGTGACCGACATGAATTGTATGTTCGCTTACTGCGAAATATTGACGAGCCTAGACTTGAGTAGTTTCAACACCGCCAATGTGACAGACATGTACTACATGTTCTCAAACTGCCATGGGCTTAAAAGCCTTGACTTGGGAAGTTTCAACACTGCCAAGGTGGAAAATATGGCCAGCATGTTCGGTGACTGCGATCATCTGCAGACCATCTATGTGAGTGATGAATGGAGCATAGCATCGTTGTTATTGTTAAATCCTTCAGGTACGTTTACTGGCTGTACGAGCCTGGTGGGTGGCCAGGGCACGGCCTATGATCCCGCCCATACGGGAGCCGATTATGCCCACATCGACGGCGGCCCCGACAATCCGGGCTACTTCACCGAGAAGGCAGGCGGCCTGCGTGGCGACGTGAACGGCGAAGGCAACGTGAACATGGACGACTTGACGGCGCTGATCAACTACCTGCTCACCAGCAACAACACGGGCATCAATATGGCCAATGCCGCCAGCTGCGACAGTCCCGGCAGCACCACCGTGAGCATGGACGACCTGACGGCGTTGATCAACTACTTGCTCACCAACACGTGGCCCTAAATAAGGCGGCTATCGCCGCCGTGGAGGGTGTAGGGTGTAGGGAGGCATCCGCATTCGGATTTAAACTACAAATTACGCGAATTTAACTAATTTGGCATCCGCATTTCCGCGTCGACGGGGGTGCGGATGTTGCTGTTAAAATAAACGCGGATTACGCGGATTATCGCTGATTTTTAAAAAAACTATTCGCGTAATCCGCGTTTTTAAAAAACGAGTGCGGCAGCCCTCAGAAGTTTCAGACTTTTCAGTTGTTTTTCAAAAATGGGCCGCGGATACCAGAATAAAAAGTTGTTTTAGTTGTTCTAGTTGTTTTTATTGTGAAAATGCATAGTATTTATTGTATTTATTGTCTTCTTTTTCTTTGACCCTTAGCGTGAGGCCAAATCTCGAGGATGGCGATTGAGGACTTAATAATCGTTAAAACAACAGTGTTGATGCAACATTTTGGCGTTTTTTGCGTCTAATAACAGTGATTCACGGCTTTTAAGTATCATGCTTAAAGTCAAAAACAGTAAGAATATGAAAAAAAGTATTTTGATGATGACCCTGCTGGCAGGTCTTGTGCTCGTGAGCAGTTGTGCCAGCAAGAAGGAGTTAGAAGAATGCCGTCAGCGCAACCTGGGGATGATGCAATCCTACAAGGAGATGAACCTCAGCTACCAGGAAGCCAAGGAACAACTGGCAGCCGCCAACGTGCGTGTGTCTTCGCTCGAGGAGCAGTTGGCCGAATCCAAGGCGGCCTATGCACGCCTGCAGCAGTCGCTCGACAAGAGCCTTGTGAACTCCAGCCAGAGCAACATCTCGATCGAGAAGCTGGTGGACCAGATCAACGAGAGCAACCAGTATATCCGCCACTTGACCGACCTCAAGACCAAGAGCGACTCGCTCAACCTGGCGCTGACCAACAAGCTCACACGCTCGCTCTCCAAAGAGGAACTCAAGGACGTGGACGTGCAAGTGCTCAAGGGTGTGGTCTATATCTCGCTGGCCGACAACATGCTCTACAAGAGCGGCTCCTATGAGATCAATGAACGCGCTGCCGAGACGCTGTCCAAGATTGCCAAGATCATCAACGACTACGAGGACTATGACGTGCTCATCGAGGGTAACACCGACAATGTCCCCATCTATCGTGAGAACATCCGCAACAACTGGGACCTCTCCTGTCTGCGTGCCTCCTCGGTGGTGCAGGCCCTACAGAACAACTACGGTGTGAATCCCAAGCGCCTGACCGCCGGCGGACGTGGCGAGTATAACCCCGTTGCGCCCAACACCACGGCAGTGGGCAAGCAGCGCAACCGCCGCACCCAGATCATCATCACGCCCAAGCTTGAGGAATTCCTTGAACTCATCGATGACGCTCCCGAGGACTGATCTCAGCGTCCCAGTCATCGCAATTTCCACGGCGATGCATCGATAAACAACACCCCGAGGGTGCACCACAACTGTGTGGTGCGCCCTCGGTCGCTATTATAAAAAAAGCAAGCCCTTGACTCATCGTCAAGGACTTGATTTAACTAATTAACCTTCTAATACCATTAACATAAACCTTAAACTGGAAAACTCACTTGCCTCACGGCAACACGTTTTCGTTCTTTAATAATTAATACCATGAAAACCATTGCAAATGTAAAGCCAAAATTCAAATCAGCCTAATAAATCACCAAAAAAATGGCCGTTATTAACAAAAATTAGCGGAAATCGGTAAATAATCACCGAAATAACATAAAATCACCCCTAAAATAACCAATCCGAAACCATTTTTTGTCAAACGAAAAATGTCTTATACAAAAAATGAATTACACGAGCATTAATCATTTTGTTCGTGTAATTCGTTTGAAGTTCGCGTAATTCGCGTTTTATTTTTTTGGTGTGTCGGGGGTAAAGGCGTTCCAGCCTTGGGCGCGGACTTCCAGTTCCTGATCGTCGCGGGTCACCATGCGTGCGCCCAGTTCGGGTTTGGTGATGCGCCCGATGAGACGGGCCGTCTTCATGCGCGCCACTTTCTCATGGTCGGCCAGCGGCACCGTGAACAGCAGCTCATAGTCCTCGCCGCCGTTCATGGCTGCCGTGACAAGGTTCATGTTGAACTCCTCGGCCATGAGTGCCGTCTGGTAGTCGATGGGGATGCGATCCTCATACACGCGGCATCCCACGCCCGACTCCTTGCAGATGTGCAGCAGCTCGCTCGACAGGCCGTCGCTCACGTCCATCATCGCTGTGGGGCGGATTCCCAGTTCGTGCAGCTCGGCGATGACGTCGCGACGTGCTTCGGGTTTGAGTTGGCGCTCGATGATGTATTCCTTGCCCGTGAAGTCGGGTTCGAACTCACTGTCAGGCATGCCGGCGCTCACCTGTCGCTCGCGTTCCAGCAGCTGCAGACCCATGTAGGCAGCGCCCAGGTTGCCGCTCACGCAGATAAGGTCGGTGTCACGGGCGCCGTTGCGATAGACGATGTCCTCCTTGGCGGCCTCGCCCAGGCAGGTGACACTGATGATGAGACCGGTGACCGAGGCGCTCGTGTCGCCGCCCACCAGATCCACGCCATAGCGCTCGCAGGCGATGCGCATGCCCTCGTACAGCTGCTCGATGTGCTCCAGTGTGAAACGCTTGCTGATGCCCAGCGACACGGTGACCTGGCGCGGTGTGCCGTTCATCGCATACACGTCGCTCAGGTTCACCACAATGGCCTTGTAGCCCAAGTGCATCAACGGCACATAGGTCAGGTCGAAGTGGATGCCTTCGAGCAGCAGGTCGGTGGTGACCAGCGTCTCGCGGTCGGCACCGTAATCGATGACAGCGCAATCATCGCCCACACCGTGACGGGTGGACTCGTTGCGCACTGGAAAATTGCGGGTGAGATGCTCAATGAGTCCAAACTCACCGAGTGTGGAAATTTCAGTCTCTTTCATGTCAATTGATGGTCCTTGCTGTGACTTTCTCTTGTAGGCGGATGCCTCCCTAATACCTAAAGCCTAATACCTAAAGCCTAAAACCTAAAGCCTAAATCTAAATCAAAGCTCATCAAAGCGATTGATGATTTCCTGCACCAGCATCGCCATGATGGGCTGAGCGGCGTTTGCAGCCTTCTGGACCTCCTCGTGAGAAACCTTCTCGACGATGCCCTCAACGCCCAGGTCGGTGATCACCGAGATGCCGAACACCTCCATGTCGCCATGGCGTGCCACGATGACCTCGGGCACACGGCATCACCGCCGATGCGCCAGAAGTAGCGGTACTCGGCAGGCGTCTCGAACGTCGGGCCCTGTGTGCCCACATACACGCCTTCCATCAAGCGGATGCCTTTCTCCTTGGCGATGTCACGTGCCATCTGGATGAGGCGCTTGCTGTAGGCCTCGCCCATAGCCGGGAAACGGGGACCCAGCTCGTCGATGTTCTTGCCGTGCAGCGGGTGTTCGGGGAAGACGTTGATGTGGTCGGTGATGATCATCAGGTCACCCACCTTGAACGCGGGATTCATGCCGCCGGCAGCGTTTGACACAAAGACGGTCTCCACGCCGATGGCCTTCATCACGCGGACGGGGAAAGTCACCTCGCGCATCGTGTAGCCCTCGTAGTAGTGGAAACGGCCCTGCATGGCCATGATGTATTTGTTGCCCAGGGTGCCGAAGATCATGCGGCCCTTGTGGCCTTGAACCGTCGAAACGGGGAAATTGGGAATCTCGCTGTAAGGGATCTCAACCTCGATATTGATGTGGTCAACCACAGCGCCCAGACCTGTACCCAGGATGATGGCAGTCTTGGGCAGCTTGTTGTTGACGCGACGCTTGATAAATTCGCTGGTCTCTTGAATCTTGTCCAGCCAGTTGATTTCGTTTGCCATATTGTTTTTTCTGTTAGATGTCGTCAATAGTCGTACTCGTTGTCATTGGTGCTGATGGGCTCCTCGCTCTGCTTCTCAATCTTCTCGACCAGCTCGTCGATGAAGTTGTGCTCATCGGCAAACTCCAGGAAAGCGACGCGCATGGGAATGTAATAGATGCAGTTGCGCTTGGTGGGAGGGTAGTAGGGGTTGTTCATGATGCGCACGGCGTCCTTCTCGGTGGTGATGATGAACTTGCGCTTCCCCTCAAGCTCCTTGTAGACCCTGAAGATGTCGGTGAAGTCACGGCGTGTGAAGAAATGGTGATCGTCGAAGTGCATCACCTTGACGTTGGCGCGGAACTGGCGCAGATAGCGCACCAGCGGCTTGGGTGTGGCAATGCCGGTCAGGCACAGCACGGCGTCGTCGTCATGTATCCACTGCAGCGAGGCGAGTTGCGGCGACTGCACGGGGAACACGGGCACCGGGTCGGCATACTGGATGTTGCTGAAGAACACCTTCTGGTATTTGAGCAGATTCAGGTTGTTCAGGCTTTTCTTCACAATCCTGATGTCCATCGCGTTCAGGTCGGTGGGACACTTGGTCACCACAATCATGTCGCAGCGGCGCGTCATGTTGGCGGCGGGTTCGCGCAGGGTGCCCAACGGCAAGAGCCGGTCCTCGAAGGGCAGGCGGTTGTAGTCGATGAGCACGATATTCACCTTGGGCTTCACATAGCGGTGCTGGAAGCCGTCGTCCAGCAGGATGAGGTTGATGTCAGGGTCGATGCGCAGGAGCTCGCGGATGCCTTTGCGGCGTTTCTCGCACACGGCAAGGGTGATCAGGTTGCCGAACTTGTGGTAGATCTGGTAAGGCTCATCGCCGATGTCGCGCGGTGTCATGTTCTCGCTGGCGAGGATGAAACCCTTGGTCTTGCGCTTGTAGCCACGGCTCAGCACACCGATGCGGTAACGGCGGTACAAGGCCTCGATGATGTATTCCACATGAGGTGTCTTGCCCGTGCCGCCCACGGTGATGTTGCCCACCGACACCACGGGAACCTCGAACTCCTGCTCTTGCAACACGCCCAAGTCAAAAGCCGTGTTGCGCATCCACACGCCAGCGCCGTAACCCCATGAGAATGGAGTCAGCATGGCATCCATGATGGACTTGCGTTGGTCCTTATTCAATATTTTGGAAAGATCCATTGATTCTAGTTCGGGATTCTCGTGTCAAGTGTTGGTATTAAAAATCGATTTCGCTCTCGGGCATCAGGCACAGGATCTGGTCGCGACCCAGGATGCGCTGCAGCTGCTTGTGCCAGTCATACAGGACACCCATCTCGCCTTGCAGGCGTGCCTCATAGCGCTTGGCGCCATACTTCTCGAGCATCGACAGGAAGGGATCCTCGATGGCGGGATAGTTCTGAGTCTTGTAGTCTTCGCCCAGCTTGGCCTGTTTGGCGACCCATGCGACGGCCTCCTCGATGCCGCCGAACTCGTCAACAAGGCCGATCTGCTTGGCGGTCACACCGTCCCACACGCGGCCTTCGGCAATCTGCTTGATGGAGTCTTGCGTCACATGGCGGCCGTTGGCACAACGGGTGGTGAACAGTTCATAACCCTCGTTGATCATGTTCTGCAACGCTGTGGTCTGGCTCGGAGTGAGTTTCTTGTATAGGGGAGACATGTCGGCATTCTCATTGGTCTTGACCGATGCCATGTGCACACCCAGCTTGTTCTCGATCAACTCACTGGCACAGGGAATCATGCCGAAGATGCCGATCGAGCCGGTGATGGTCGTGCGCTCGGCAAAGATGCGGCCGGCACCGCAGGAGATATAGTAACCGCCCGATGCAGCATAGTCACCCATCGACACGGCAACGGGCTTGCCTGCTGCCTTGAAGTCCTCGATGGCTTTCCACAGCTGCTCGCTGCCGAAGGCGCTGCCGCCCGGCGAGTTCACCCTGAGCACCATGCCCTTCACGTTGTCGTCTTTCATCAGCTCGTTGATGGTCTCGCTCAGGTCCTTGGTGTTGATGCCTTCTTCGGTCGAGCCCATGCTGGGGCTGCCGTCGATCTCGCCCACAGCATACACCACAGCGATGTGGTCACCGCTGACGGGGGCTTCGAGGTCGTCGGCCAGGTCGTCGGGGCTGACGAAATTCAGTTCTTCATCCTCCTTCACTTGGGTGCGGGCCTTGAGGATATTGTCCATCTCGGTGCGGTAAACCAGCTTGTCCACCAGCTTCTCGGTCACCAGACGCTTGGCGTCAAATGTCATTATCAGACTGTCGCACAGCGAGCTCAGCGCCTCGGGTGCCAACTTGCGGTCGGCGGCGATGCTGTTGCGTATCTCGTCCCACAACACGCCCAGGTAGTGCTCTTGCTGCAAGCGGTTGGCATCGCTCATGTCGTCGAGCATATAAGGCTCCACGGCGCTCTTGAACGAGCCCACGCGAATCACCTGCATCTCCACGCCCAGCTTGTCGAGTGCTTTCTTCATGTAGGGGGTCATTGAGGCCATACCGTGCAGGTCAACAGCACCCACGGGGTTCAGGTAGATGCTGTCGGCGACACTCGCAAGGTAGTAGTCAGCCTGATTGATGCCCTCATAGCCGTAGGCAGCAATCCACTTGCCGCTCTTCTTGAATTCCTTGAGCGCGCGGTGCAGACGTTCGAGCGTGGCAGGAGCTGCGCTCACGCCGTTGCACTCGATGTAGATGCCGTCGATGTTCTTGTCATCGGCTGCGTTCTTGATGGCCGATACCATGGTGTTCAAACCCGTGCTGGAGGGCATGCCGTCGCCTTGCAGCATGGACAGCATGTCGATAGGGTCGTTGCCGCCGCGCTCGCTGATGTTACCCAAATCGAGCTTCAGGATGGAGTGCTTTGTCACGTTAACGAGTTTCTTGCTGCTGCCCGAGCCCATGGAACCCATGATGCCGATACTCATGATCATCGCAGCAAACATGAAAAACAAGAAGGCCAGGAATGCGCCCACAAACGAGCCGCACACGATAAGGATAAATTTCTTCATCATAGCTGTAATATAGTTTTTGTGTTTGTAAGTCTTAAATGTTTAGTCCTTAAACCATTGCATGTTTCTTGACAACGCTTTCACATCAGGAAACATTACTCTAACCTACAAAGGTAACGCATTTTCCTGATTTTTCATCCAATTTCCCAAAAAATTATTTTCACCTGATTTCAACTTGATGTGCATGTGCTCCAAGGTCGCCATTTTTGTTGCCCGACATGACCGCTGGCACGTGAGGCGTGACAAAACAATAATGGGCGACCCGCAAGGGCCACCCATTATTAGATAAGGTGTAGGGTGAGGGATTAATCCTCGTCCTGCTTGCTCTCCTCGTACTCCTTGAGCAGCTGAGCCTGCACGTCGGCGGGCACGAGCTCATAGCTCGAGAACTTCATGTTGAACGAAGCGCGGCCACCCGAGATGGAGCTCAGGGCGGTGCTGTAGTTCGACATCTCCTTCAAGGGGATGCGAGCCTTAACGCGCTCCATGCCATTGGCGCTCGACATGTCCATCATGATGCCGCGGCGACCCTGCAGGTCACTCTGAACACCACCCATGCAATCGCCGGGCAACAGAATCTCAACGTCATAGACGGGCTCCAACACCTTGGGGTTAGCATCGCGGAAGGCGGTGGAGAAGGCGTTGCGGGCTGCCAGACGGAACGAGATTTCGTTACTGTCTACCGGGTGCATCTTACCATCGTAGATGCAGACGCGCACGTCGCGAGCGTAGCTACCGGTCAACGGGCCCTGCTCCATGCGGTCCATGATACCCTTGACGATGGCGGGGATGAAGCGTGCATCGATGGCACCACCGACGATACAGTTATAGACAACCAGCATACCGCCCCATTCCATAGGGATTTCCTGCTTGTCCTTGATGTTCATCTTGTACTCCTGGTTGCCGAACTTGTAGGTGTCGGGTTCGGGCATGCCCTCGCGATAGGGCTCCACGATCAGGTGAACCTCACCGAACTGGCCTGAACCACCTGACTGCTTCTTGTGACGGTAGTCGGCACGAGCGGCCTTGGTGATGGTCTCGCGATAAGGAATGCGGGGCTCCTGATACTCGATTTGGATCTTGTCGTTGTTCTCGATGTTCCACTTGAGGGTGCGCAGGTGGAATTCGCCCTGACCCGAAACGATGGTCTGACGCAACTCCTTGCTCTGCTCGATCAGCAGCGTGGGATCCTCCTCGTGCATGCGGTTGAGGACGGCACCCAGCTTCTCGGTCTCGCTCTCGTTGAGGGCCTTGATGGCGCGCTGGAACTTAGGAGCGGGATAGGCGATGAAGTCAAACACGTGCTCGCAACCCTTCTCGTTGAGGGTGTTGCCGCAGCGCACGTCTTTCAGCTTCACGGCAGCGCCGATGTCACCAGCGTGGAGCTCGTCGATCGGGGTCTTGGTCTGACCGCAAACCACGTTGATCTGAGCAAGGCGCTCCTTGCTGCCGCGGTTCATGTTGGTCAAGTCGGCACCAGCCTTGAGCGTGCCGCTCATTACCTTGAAGTAGGAAACCTCACCGATGTGGCTCTCTACCGAGGTCTTGAAGAAGAAGATGCTCACGGGACCGTTCTCATCATACTTCACCTCGTCGCCGTTGGTGTTCTTGGGAGCGGGCATCTCGGTCACGTCGGGAACGATGATGCTCATGATCTCCAGCATGCGGTCGGTGCCGATGTTGTTCTCGGCGCTGACGAGCACGACGGGGAAGATGCTGCGGTCAACCATACCCAGGCGGATACCCTTGATGGCCTCCTCCTCGGTCAGGGTCATCTCGTCAAGGAACTTCATCATCAGCTCCTCATCGTTCTCGGCAGCCATCTCTAGCAGTGCCATGCGATACTCCTCGGCCTTGTCGGCGTGTGCGCCGTCAATGTCGCTGGCGGTAGCCTTGCCACCGTCCTTGGGCCAAGTGTACTGCTTCATGGCCAGCACGTCAACCACGCTGTTGAAGCCGGGACCTGCGTTCACGGGGAACTGGAGGGCAACAACCTTGTTGCCGTAGGTCTCGCGCAGCTGGTTATATACGTTGTCAAAGTCACATTTCTCATCCTCCAGGCGGTTGATGACGAACATCAGCGGCTTGCCGATGCGCTCAACGGTGCGGAAATTGTTCTGGGTACCCACATCAACGCCATTGCGGCCGTCAACGACGAGTGCAGCAGTGTCGGTAACGCTCAAAGCGGTAACCGCATTGCCCACGAAGTCGTCACTACCCGGGCAGTCAAAGAAGTTGAGCTTCTTGCCGTTCTTCTCAGCGTAGAATACGCATGAGGATACGGAATAGCCGTACTCTTTCTCAACGGGGGTGTTGTCGCTCACGGTGTTGCCACCATCGACACTGCCCCTGCGGCTGATTGCACCGCCCTCAAGGAGAATAGACTCGGTGAGAGTGGTCTTACCAGCGCCCTTGCCACCGACGAGAGAGATGTTCTTGATCTCGTTTGTTTTGTAAACCTTCATTAGTCTAAACAGCCTGCAAAATTAGTAATTTTTGGCCGTAACCACAACATTATTAAAAAGAAATTTTCAACAATGCCAAAATTAATGCAAATGTTGAGGGAAATGAGTACCTTTGCATCCATCATGGCTGGTGTTTATGTCCACATACCGTTCTGTGCGAGTCGTTGCAGCTATTGCGACTTCTTCTCGACCTTGTCGTTGCACGAGGCGGCGGGACCTTACGTCGAGGCGGTGATTGCCGAGGCGAGGCTGCGGCGTGATGAGCTGGGCGGCGAGCCGGTCAAGACGCTCTATCTGGGTGGGGGAACGCCTTCGCAGCTACCGTTGTCGCTGCTGGAGCGCCTGGTGACGGGTCTTGCCGATGTGCTGGACTTTTGCGGGGTGGAGGAGTTCACCGTCGAGGCCAATCCCGACGATGTGACACCCGACTGGTGCGCGTCGTTGCCTCCGTTGGCTGTGAACCGCGTGAGCATGG
This sequence comes from uncultured Bacteroidales bacterium, assembly GCA_902784675.1. Classification (GTDB taxonomy): domain Bacteria; phylum Bacteroidota; class Bacteroidia; order Bacteroidales; family Muribaculaceae; genus Sodaliphilus. Next base: position 10,451 of record CACZVR010000062.1, read on the forward strand.
GTGTGCAATCGTTTGAGGACGATATCCTGTGCGCGATTGGCCGGCGACACACGGCACGACAGGCTGTCGAGGCTGTGCTGAACCTGCGCTCGGTTGGCATTGACAACATCAGCATCGACCTCATCTATGGCTTGCCGGGACAGACGTTGGCATCTTGGACGCAGTCTGTAAATCAGGCGATTGATTTGCATCCGCAGCACATTTCGGCCTATGGGCTCACCTACGAGGACGGCACCCGATTGTGGTGGCAGCGCGAGCGGGGCGAGGTCCAGGAGGTGCCCGAGGACGTCTGCGTCGCAATGTACCGCACGCTGGTCAAACGGTTGCGCGAGGCGGGTTATGAGCACTACGAGATCTCAAATTTCGCGTTGCCTGGCTATCATTCCCGCCACAACTCGTCTTATTGGGACGAGACGCCCTACTTGGGATTGGGGGCGGCGGCACACAGCTATGACGGACGCGTCAGGCGCAGCAATCCTTGTGACCTGCGAGGCTTTATCGATATCGTCAATGCGGGAAAACCCGCCTGTGAGCAGGAAGAGATGTCCTGGTGGGAGCGCTATGACGAGCGAGTGATGCTCGGATTGCGCACGGCGCGCGGCGTGGATGCCGACCGCCTTCAGGCCGATTTCGGCTCGCAAGCTTGGCGTCACTTCACTCGTGAAGCAGCTCGTCACATTTCGGCAGGCAATATTCACCTTGACAGCGACGGTCATTATCAGCTCACCGAGGAAGGTATCCTTCTCAGTGACAGTGTGATACGGGATTTGATGTGGAGCGACTGACGAGGCGCAAGAGACTGCTTTTGACGCACAAAAAACCGATGCCGTTTGCCCGCTCTAGATTTTTATAGTAACTTTGCCCATGTCGAATTCGATATATCTTCAAAAATTTGAGAGAACTGAAAGATGACGTCATTTGAGAAAAACCTCCTTGGGCACATCGACAAGCACAGTCGACTCTTGTTTGTGGTGCTCGCGGCTGCGATTGGCTTGCTCATCAGGTGGGCTGGTCGCGATTTCGTCTCTTTGGATATGCGGGACGCGCTTCTGCCCTGGTTTGACCAGATCAAGGCGGCTGGCGGCTTGTCGGCGCTCTCGAGCCAGGTGGGCGACTACGGTTTGCTCTATCAGACGATCATCTCGCTGATGACCTATGTGGACATTTCCCCGATTTATCAGTACAAGTTGTTGTCGGTGGCCTTTGACGCGGCATTGGCTGTCATGGCGGCCTTGGTTTATAAAGACTTGATGCTGAACGGCCTGAACGGGAAGGCGCAGACTGTGAGCCGCGAGGTGCATGAATCGATCTTGACGCGGTCGGCCTTGGTGGGTGTGCTGGTGTGGCTCTTGCCCACGGTGATGCTGAATTCGGCCTATTGGGGGCAATGCGACTCAATATACGCGTTCTTCTGCCTGGCGACGCTCTATCAGTTGCGCCGTGGCTCTTATTTGTTTGCTTTCGTCTTGCTGGGACTGGCTTTCAGTTGCAAACTGCAGACGATCTTCATTGTGCCCTTTATCGCTGTTTACTACTTGATCACCAAGCGTTTCAGCGTGGTTTATATCCTCCTCTCGGTTGCTGTGATGTGGCTCATGGGTGTGGTGGCCTTTGCCTATGGCCGCGGCCTTCTCGCTCCGTTGCAAATCTATTACGGCCAGTCCAGCCACTACGAGTTGATGTATTTGAGTTTCCCCAGTTTCTGGGTCCTGTTGGGTGACGATTATTGGGGTTTCAGGTGGTATGCCATCTTTTTCACCCTGTGCGTCGTGGTCACGGGCATGTATGTGTGCCTGAACCACCGTCGCTTTCTACACAGCCGTGTGAACTACTACTGTGTCGTGGCGTGGTTCATCTGGTCGATGGTGCTTTTCCTGCCGTGCATGCATGACCGTTATGCCTATCTGCTGGATTTGCTGTTGGTGTTGATGGCCTGCTGCGACCGCCGTTTCATCAAGTATGCTGTGGTGGCACTGCTGACGAGTCTCTATTTCTACGGCTGCTTCTTGTTCGTTCAGCGTGATGAGGCACCGATACTGTTGTCTGTGGTCTATCTGCTGGCCTATCTGCATTACACCGGCACCCTCTATGCCGAACTCAAGAACACCGATAAAACGCTTGAACCATGAACGGCATGACATCCATCGAAAAGAAACTCATCGATTTTATCGTGAACAAGCGGCACGTCTTGTTCTTGCTGTTGATTGTTCTTGTCGGGGCAGTGATTCGCCTTGCTGGCCGCAACTACATGTCGCCCGACATGCTCTATTGCCTCATTCCGTGGTTTGACCAGATCAGGGACGCTGGCGGCTTGCCGGCACTGTCGGCTCAAGTGGGCGATTACGGCCTGCTCTATCAGACCATCATCTCGTTCATGACCTATCTCGACATCTCGCCGGCCTACCAGTACAAAATGTTGTCGGTGACCTTCGACGTGGCGCTGGCGGTCATGGTAGCGGTCATTTACCGCGACATCATGCTCAATGGCATTTCAGGGAAAGGCCTTAATCACACCAAGGATCAGGGCTATAACCGGCGGGTGTTGTTCCAGTCTTGTGTTGTGGGGGCTGTGGTGTGGCTGCTGCCCACGGTGATTGTCAACTCGGCCTATTGGGGGCAGTGCGACTCGATGTACACGTTCTTCTGCCTGGCCACGCTCTACTGGCTGCGCAAGGACAAGTTTGTCACCGCTTTCATCTTCTTGGGACTGGCGTTCAGCTGCAAGTTGCAGACGATATTCTTCTTGCCTTTCATCGGCACTTACTACTTGGTTTCCAGGCGTTTCTCAGTGCTCAATGTGCTGATTTCGGTAGCTGTGCTGTGGCTCTCTGGCGCATTGGCATTTGCCTATGGCCGCAGTCTGCTTGAGCCTTATACCATCTACCAGAATCAGACCCTTGACTATAACGAGATGTTCTTGAATTTCTCCAGCGCATGGGTGATTCTGGGCAACGACTATGACGCGCTTGAGCCGTTTGCCATCTTGTTCACGCTGTTCGCAGTGTTGGCAGGAGCATTTGTGTGCATGCGCAACAAGCGTTTTTTTGACGCCAGAGAAGACTACTATGCCATTGCGGCATGGTTTGTGTGGACGATGGTGCTGTTCTTGCCCAGCATGCACGACCGCTATGCCTATTCGTTGGATATCATGCTTTTCGTGATAGGGTTCATTCAGCGGCGCTATCTCAAGTATGCGATTCTCTCAATGCTCATCAGCTTCTATCACTACGGGCATTACCTGATTGATGAGCGCTATCAGGAGCCCATCGTGCTGGCGGCCGTCTATCTGTTGGCCTACGTGCACTTCTCGTTTACCCTCTACAAGCGATTGAAAGGGCGTGAGTCCCTCGCAGTGGGCCAGTGACGGTTAGTCTTCGGTTTCTTCCAGAATGTCTTTGATGATTTGCGATAGCCCCGGTTGGTGCGCATCGGCTTCGATCACGGCCTTCAGTGACGCGTTGGGGACGACTTTCCCCATGAGGACCAGATTCAGCAACAGGCGGTAGCCGGTGTACTTGACAAGCGGCTTTTCTTGCGCGATGAGTTGGCGGAAGAGCCCGTCGGCACAAGTGAGGTGCCGCAGCAGCTTGTGGCACAGGTTGTCGGCGACCTCGGTCGTCTCCACGCTTTGGCACCATTGCATCGCCAGTTCAGGGCTCATCATGTCGGCAGGGTAGAGCATGGGAGCGGCAAGGCGGCATTCGCGCGAGTTAGTGTCGGCCCACAGTTCGCTGGCGATGGCGGCTAGTTGTTCATTGTCGCCGACGATCTCCCTCACTTGCCGCGTGATGGTCATGATATCAACCAGCAAGCAACCCATCATCATGGGGTGCGGGTCACCGGCCTTACGCATTTTGTCGGCAATGATGCCGTTGCGGTAGGCAAAAAACTCCTTCCTGATTCCCCTCAATATTTCTTGTGTCATACTTGTCTCCATAGAAGAAAAACTTAGCGCCTTAACGTGAGGCCAGTTTCTCGGCCAGGAAGCGTCCCGTGTAGCTCTCCTTGCACTGGGCAACCTCCTCGGGTGTGCCGGTGACGACGATGTTGCCGCCCTCGTCGCCGCCTTCAGGCCCCAGGTCGATGATGTGGTCGGCGCACTTGATCACGTCCAGATTGTGCTCGATGATGACCACAGTGTGGCCGTTGCCGATGAGCTGGTTGAACGATTTCATCAACGTGTTGATGTCGTGGAAGTGCAGACCCGTCGTCGGCTCGTCGAAGATGAACAGCGTGTTGCCCTGCCTTTCACCACTCAGGTAGTAGGCTAGTTTCACGCGCTGGTTCTCACCGCCCGACAGCGTGGACGACGACTGTCCCAACTTGATGTAGCCCAGTCCCACGTCCTGCAAGGGCTTGAGGCGTCTCACGATCTTGTGCTCGTTATAGGTGTTGCTCTCGTTGAAAAACTCGATTGCCTGGTTCACCGTCATGTCCAGCACGTCGCTGATGGTGCGGTCGCGGAAGGTCACGTCCAGCGCGTTGCGCGAGAAGCGTTTGCCGTGGCAAGCCTCGCAGGTGAGCGTGATGTCGGCCATGAACTGCATCTCGATGGTGATGGTGCCTTCGCCTTTGCATTCCTCGCAGCGCCCGCCGGGCGAGTTGAACGAGAAGAAGCTGGAGTTGTAGCCCATCTGTTTGGACAGCTGCTGCTGAGCGAACAGCTGGCGTATCTCGTCAAAGGCTTTCAGGTAGGTGGCAGGGTTGCTGCGCGTGCTCTTGCCGATGGGTCCTTGGTCGATGAACTCAACGGCTTGCAGACGGCTCAGGTCGCCCGTGAGACAGTTGTGGCTGCCGGGAGCATCGGCGGTCTGGTCAAGTTGGCGCGCCAGGGCAGGGTAGAGGATCTTGCCCACCAGGGTGGACTTGCCCGAGCCGCTCACACCGGTGACAACGGTCATCACGCCCAGTGGGAACTTGACGTCAATGTTCTTGAGGTTGTTCTCGGTGGCTCCTTTCACCTCGATATACTGGCTCCACTTGCGGCGCTGTTTGGGCACAGGGATGGAGCGTTCTCCCGTGAGGTATTGTGCCGTGTAGCTCTCTGTGGCGTGTGCGAGCTGGTCGACGGGTCCTTGATAGGTGATTCGGCCACCGTTGCGTCCTGCTTCGGGGCCCACGTCGATGAGGTAATCTGAATTGCGGATGATGTCCTCGTCATGCTCCACCACCACAACGGTGTTGCCCAGTTGCTGCAGCATGCGCAAAACATGAATCAAGCGGTGGGTGTCGCGTGAGTGCAGGCCGATGGACGGCTCGTCGAGGATATACACCGAGCCCACCAGTGAACTGCCCAGGGCGGTGGCGAGGTTGATGCGCTGGCTTTCGCCACCCGACAACGTTGCCGACAGGCGGTCCAATGTCAGGTAGCCCACGCCCACGTCACACAGGTAATCCAGACGGGCGTTCACCTCGGTGAGCAACCGCTTGGCAATCTGTTTGTCGGTTTCGTCGAGCTCAAGGGTTTTGAACCACTGTGACAACTCCTTGACGGGCATGCGCACCAGGTCGCTGATGGTCTTGCCGCCCACATTCACATAGCCTGCTTGGGGCTTGAGGCGCGAACCGTGGCATGTGGGGCACACGGTGCGGCCGCGGTAGCGCGAAAGCAGCACACGGTACTGGATGGCATAGGATTTACTCTTCACCCACTCAAAGAAGCCGTCGATGCCCTTCCACTCGCTGTCGCCCGTGCCATGCCACAACAGGTCAAGCTGCTCTTGAGTGAGCTCGTGATAGGGCTTGTGGATGGGGAAATCGTGCGCTGTGGCAACATGAATGAAGGCATTTTTCCATTCGCTCATCACCTGACCACGCCAGCACATCACCGCGTCGTCATACACCGAGCGGCTGCGGTCGGGCACCACCAGGGCGGGGTCGATGCCGATAACGTGGCCGAACCCTTCGCAGGTGGGGCACGCCCCGATGGGGTTGTTGAAGTTGAACATCAGGTCGCTGGGCTCGTCAAAGGTCATACCGTCCAGCTCAAATCGCTTTGAAAAACGATGCTCGCTCATCGTGCCGTCTTTTTGCCACACAGCGATGATGCACTCGTCTTTGCCCTCATAGAAAGCCGTTTGCAGCGAGTCCAGCAGGCGCATCTCGTCGTCGCGGCTGTGCGTCACGGCCATGCGGTCGATGAGCAAGCGGTAATCGGCGGCGTCAAGGTCACCAGGCATTTCCATGACTTGGGATATGTCCACAAACTTGCCCTCACGGGTCATCAGGCGGGAATAGCCGCCCTTGACGAGGATGTCGAGCTGCGTGCGCAGGTCACGACCCTCGGGGACGAGAATCTCGGTCAACAGGGCAAAACGGGTGCCGTCGGCTAGACTGTTGATGTGGTTGATCACATCATTTGATGTGTGCTTTTTCACCAGCTCACCCGAGATGGGCGAATAGGTCTTGCCCACGCGGGCAAACAGCAGGCGCAGATAGTCATACACCTCGGTGCTCGTGCCCACGGTGCTGCGCGAGTTGCGTGTCACGGTGCGTTGCTCAACGGCGATGGCGGGCGGCAGCCCGCGGATGAAGTCACAGTCGGGCTTGGTCATGCGGCCCATGAACTGGCGTGCATAGGACGACAGACTCTCCACATAGCGGCGCTGGCCCTCGGCATAGAGTGTGTCGAATGCCAACGACGACTTGCCGCTGCCCGACAGGCCGGTCACCACGACCAGCTTGCCACGCGGTATCGCCACGTCAACGTTTTTCAAGTTGTTGACGCGGGCTCCCTTGATGATGATGTCGCCTGATGTTCCCATGTAGCTTAAAAACGGCCTGCAAAGATACTGCAAGTCGAGCGGAAAACAAAATTTATTTTGATTTTCCCGAGCCACCGCATGTCTTCGACGAACGGCGAAGCCCAGAGTCTGCGGTCCGGCTATCTCGTGAAAAATCCTCCCATTCCCAACAACTTTTCAAAAACCACTCGTGCCCCACCTCCCGTCTCATCCGCCATCTCCATCCAGTCCAGATTATTTAGTCATTCCAATTCATCTATCCTCGCGGATGCCAACTGAAAACTGCCAACTGAAAACTTTTTACTATATTTGCGGCAAATTATAACCCTTAAACTGAATCGTTTTGAAAAAGGAACCATTACGTTATAGGCTGGTCGTCTTGGTGGCGGCCATGACATGTGTCCTGGGCACCAGCGCCCAAGAGGCCTATGTCTGCTACACGTCGTCGAACACGACGCTCTCCTTCTACTATGACAACCTGCGTGACCGACGCGCGGGCACGACCTACGATTTGAATGTGGGCGCCACCGATACTGGTTGGGACACCGACGGCACTAATGCCAGTGTGACCAGAGTGGTCTTTGACCCCTCGTTCGCTGATGCACGCCCGACAACTACCTACGATTGGTTTTACATGATGAAGAATCTTCAGACAATCACGGGCTTGAGCTACCTGAATACCAGCGAGGTGACCAATATGGGCTGGATGTTCACTCGCTGTTCTTCTTTGAACAGTCTTGACCTGAGTGGCTTCAACACATCCAGGGTGACCAATATGGGAGATATGTTCAACAACTGCACCAGCCTGCAAACCATCTATGTGGGCAATGGCTGGAGTACAGTGGCTGTAGTTGGTTCTACTGATATGTTCAAGAACTGCACCAACCTGGTGGGCGGCAAGGGCACGACCTATGATGACCGCTATACCGACAAGACCTATGCCCACGTCGACGGCGCGCCCAGCAACCCTGGCTACTTCACCGATAAGAATGGCCTTGAGCCTTATGCCTGCTACACTGAGTCGAACACGACGCTCACGTTCTACTGCGACAACCAGCGAAGCTCTCGTCCTGGAACGACCTATGATTTGAACACGGGTTCCAACGAACCTGATTGGTACGCCGACGGCACTTATGAGCATGTGACCCATGCGGTCTTTGTCCCCTCGTTTGACAACGCCCGCCCCACGACCACCTTCTCATGGTTTTGTGACATGCAGAATCTTCAGACCATCACAGGTATGAATTACCTGAATACCAGCGAGGTGACCAATATGGCTTGGATGTTTGCCAGCTGCAATGCGTTGACTGATCTTGATTTGAGCAGTTTCAACACGTGCAATGTGACCTCGATGTGGGGCATGTTCGTTGACTGCTATCTGCTGCAAAGCCTTGATTTGAGCAGTTTCAACACGTCCAATGTGACCGATATGGAATCCATGTTCTATCACTGCGCCAATCTGCGCGCCATTGATGTGGGCTATGGTTGGAGCACCGATGCCGTGACGCACTCCTCAAATATGTTCTTTCATTGCACTTTCCTCGTGGGTGGACAGGGCACGACCTACAATGCCAGCCACATTGACAAGACCTATGCCCGCATCGACGGCGGACCCAGAAACCCGGGCTACTTAACTGGGAAAGATAACGCTATGCGTGGCGATGTGGACGGCAATATCGACGTGAACATGGATGACCTGACCACCTTGATTAACTACCTGCTTACAAGCAACAGTGCAGGCATCAATACGGCCAATGCGGCAAGCTGCGACAGTCCCAGCAGCACCACCGTGACCATGGACGACTTGACCGCCTTGATCAACTATCTGCTCAACAACTCCTGGCAGTAAATTAGAAGTTAGAAGTTTGGGATTGGAAGTTAGGAGAGCGGATACCAAAGTGTTTATTGGATTTATTATATTCTTTTTTTCATCGCGTCTTTGTATGGGGCTAAAAAGTGCGAGGCAGCCAAAAAATGATGAAATAATTTGTGTGAATGAAAAAGAAAGAGTAATTTTATAGCCTCAAATATCAATGTCATCGCTTTCTGTGGCATGGTATTTGCAGATGATTACCATAACTAAGACATTATTAATTTTTAATTTTCAGACTGATATGAAACCGATTAACATTGTTATGGCTGTCGTTGGTGGTGCAATCGCCGGCGCTGCAGTAGGTTTGCTTTTTGCCCCCGAGAAAGGTGACAACACCCGTAATCGCATCGCAGACATCCTGCGTGAACAAGGCGTGAAACTCAAAGGTTCCAAACTCGACAATCTCGTGAACGACATTGCCGAGGAGATTAAGGACAAGATGGATTAATAACACTTCAAAATAACAAAAACAATGAGAGGATTAAGTTTATTGTATGCATTCCTGGGTGGCGCTTTGGTAGGCGCTTCGGCAGCCGTGCTCTTCGCTCCCGAAAAAGGTTCTGACCTGCGTAGCCGCATCAAGGAGATGCTCAAGAAGAACGGCATCGACTTCAGCGACGACGAGGTGGAGCAGCTGGTGAAGCAAATCAGCGCCCAGATCGAGGACTGACAAAATAGCACCTTCCCTGACAGGGTGTGTCACCCCAAGCGGACACACCCTGCAGGGTTAATGCTGCTTAAGCGAATATTGCGTATTTCGCTTTTCAAGGGATCGTGTGATTTGCATGAATGAATGCGGATGCCCGATCAGTTAATTAGCGAAATTGGCTTCGCCGAGCTAAAGGTTCGTAGTTTTAAAATCAAGCGTCATGGCGTGAGAAAAAATGAATGAGATAGATTATAAAAAACTGTTCAGCGAGGCGCGCAAGTTCTTCTCGCTCGAGTGGGAATACACCAAGCTCACCGCTGTCGAGAAACTGGCGGTGCTGCTCTCGGCCACAGCCTTTGTCGCCGTGGTCATCATCATCGCCACATTCGCCTTGAGCTATGTGTTCTCGGCGCTGATCTCGGCACTGGCCAACGCACTTGGATGCACATGGGGTGCGCAGCTCATTGCCGCAGCATTGCTGCTGTTGCTGCTACTCGTGGTGTTCGCTTTCAAGCGTCAGCTCATCGTTGACCCCATCGCGCGGTTCGTGAGCAAACTGTTCCTAAAACCCGAAGACAATGAGTGACGACACCAACACGGGCAACGCCACGCTGCCCATCAATGACGATAATGCCGAGTGGAAGGGCATGACTATCGAACAGCTCAGGCGCGCCCGGGCCAAGGCCCTCGTGCGCAGGGAAGTGGGACGTGCCACCATGCAATACAGCCTTGACAATGTCAAGGATAATGTGCAAAGCAATGGTGTGAGGGCGCTCATGTTCTCGCCGGGCACTGTGTCAAGTCTCAAGACGGCCGATTATGTGCTGTTGGGATTCAGGCTCACACGCTGGCTCATGGGACTGCGCAACAACCGCCGTCGCCGTCGCTATTGACGAGACGCATGATTTCCAGTTTGGCCTGTTTCGTATCTGTCACATCGGCCGAAAAAATCGAAAAAACACGAAAAAAGTCACTTTTTTTTCAAAAATAATTGTTGTTTTTTTGATTTTATCTATATTTGCAGCCCGAAATCTTTGCGATTTCAACCGAGTTTGTATCAAATTTTAATGATTAATAATAACTAAAACATAACTGCCTATCGACAAACATTACTCTTATTGACCAATAACTGAAAGTAATGAAGATCTATAATGACAAGAGCGATGAGCAACTCATTTCGCTGTATGTCGATGGCAAGAACGAGGCCTTTGATGAGCTCCTGGAGCGACACAAGGACCGTCTTTTCATGTATATATATCACTCGGTGAAAAACGACGATGTCGCCAACGACATCTTCCAGGACACCTTTGTCAAAGCCATCACCACCATCAAGCAGGGACGATATGTCGAGAACGGGCATTTCCCCGCGTGGATCACACGCATCGCCCACAACCTGATTATTGACTACTACCGTCAGGTCAGGGCCGAGAACCTGCAGTCCACCGACGACACCGACACCAACATCCTTAACCGCAAGGACCTGGCCGACGTTACCGTCGAGGACACCCTCATCACCACTCAGATTCACAACGACGTGCGCAAGCTCATCAAGGCCCTGCCCGCCAGCCAGCGCGAGGTGCTCGTGATGCGTTACTACAGGAACATGAGCTTCAAAGAAATCGCCGACACCACCGGCGTGAGCATCAACACTGCCCTGGGACGCATGCGCTACGCCATCTTGAACATGCGCCGTCTGGCCGAAGAGCACAACATCGTCCTCACAATGTGAGAATAGGCATTAGGTTCTAGGCGTTAGGCTTTAGGGGGCATCCGCATTCCTGAACTGCACCCCAAAAGTTAGACACAAAACTTTTGGAGTGCAGTTTGTTTATGAAGTACAGTTATGAAGAAAAGCTGAGTGTTGTAATCGAAATCA
>CACZVR010000063.1 GCA_902784675.1 uncultured Bacteroidales bacterium
CGCACGCATGGGCGGCGCCTTGATTCCCGTGATGAGCAACAGCGGTTCGGGCAATCAGGGCATCTGCGCGACCAATCCCGTCGCCGTCTATGCCATTGAAAACGAGAATACCGAGGAAGAGGTCATCCGCGCATTGACGTTGAGTCATCTCACCGCAATCTACATCAAACAGAGCCTGGGCAAGTTGAGCGCCTTGTGCGGATGCGTCGTGGCCTCCATCGGCAGCAGTTGTGGCATCACCTACCTCATGGGCGGTGACTTCACGCGCATCTGCTATGCTGTGAAGAACATGATCGCTAACCTCACTGGCATGATTTGTGACGGCGCCAAGCCCAGTTGCGCATTGAAGATTGCCTCGGGCGTGTCAACCGCTTTGCTGAGTGCTGTGCTCGCCATGGAGGGCCGTCATGTCACCAGCGCCGAAGGCATCATCGACGATGATGTGGATCGTTCAATCCGCAACCTGACAATCATCGGCGCCGACGCGATGTGCGCCACCGATGCCATGGTGCTGAATATCATGACCGACAAGTCCTAATTGTGCAGGCTTGCCGACCATGTCATCATGCTAAACCCAGATTGAAATCTTTCAAGAACTGATTGAAGCCAGAATTGTGCTGCTTGATCTCCTCGACAACTTCGCGGGGGGACAAGATTTTGGGCGTGTCAATGGGCGTTTCGCTCACTTTCACGTCAAGCGCTAAACGATCATTCTTCAACGCATCGCACAGGAAACTCACCACCGCTTGCTTGTGTTCTTCCACATGCTTCTGCTCGGTGGGACTTCCCACTATCATCACATAGTGTTCATCACTGTCACCACGTTGAGGCTGCGCATAGGACATCGTGGTCACCAGGGCGCGTTCCTGCGGGTGCTCCTCAATGTAGTCATGCCATGCCGCGGTCAGTTGCTCGGCAGTGAAGGCTTGTGTGCGTTGAGGCGTGGCTGCGACCTGTGGTTTAGCGGCAGCATTGTCGGCATTGGTGACATTGACCATGATGCGCGGTGCGTTACCCAAAGAACGAGGCGCTGGCCGTCCTGTCGGAGCAGCAGCCTGGGGCGGTGCTACAGGAGCTGGCTTGGCAACGGCTTGAGGCTGCGGGGCTGCTGCGGACTGGGGCCTAGGAGCGGCAGCTTGAGGCTGTTGTGACGGGACAGCAGCCTGGGGGCGCTGGGGGGCAGCCTGTTGTTGGGGTTGTGGTGCAGCCGGGGCTGTGGCTATTTTCTTGATGGGAGGTTGCTGCGACGGCTGCTGTTGCGGTGCCACTACCAGTTGACACAGTTTAACCAGCGTCAGCTCCACCAGCAACTGCTTGCTGCTGGCATTGCGGTAATTCAGGTCGCAAGTGTTGCACAAGTCGAGCGCACGGTAATAGAACTGTGGCGCCAATTTGGCACTCTGCGTGCCATATTGCTGTGCCACCTCATCGTTCATCTCCAACAGTTTGCGCGTCTGCGGCGTGCTGGCGACCATCAGGTCACGCAAGTGCTGCGCCAAGCCGTTGATGAAGAACTGCGAGTCAAATCCCTTGTCACGAATTTCCTTATAAATGAGCAAGGCCTGCATGACGTCACCCGTCAAGAAGGTCTCAACGAGCCTGAAGTAGTAGTCATAGTCCAGTACATTCAGATTATCAAGGGCGCTCTGATAGGTGATGTGTCCCTGGGTAGAAGCGGCCACCTGGTCAAAGATGGAGAGGGCATCGCGCATGGCACCGTCGGCCTTTTGGGCGATGACATTGAGCGCTGCTGGCTCGGCCTCCACTCCTTCCTGCTCGCACACATACTGCAACTGCTGTACGATGTCGGGCACGGTGATGCGGGCGAAATCATAAATCTGGCAACGCGACAGAATCGTGGGGATGATCTTCTGCTTCTCGGTTGTCGCCAGGATGAAGATAGCATATTCGGGCGGTTCCTCAAGGGTCTTGAGGAAGGCGTTGAAGGCGGCTTGAGACAACATGTGGACCTCATCGATGATGAACACACGGTAACGACCCGTTTGTGGCGGAATGCGCACCTGCTCGGTCAAGTCACGGATGTTGTCCACGCTGTTGTTGGACGCAGCATCAAGTTCGTTGATGTTATAGGAGCGCTGCTCATTGAACGCCTTGCAAGACGGGCATTCATTGCAAGCCTCGCCATCGGGCGTGGGATGCTCGCAGTTTATGGTCTTGGCAAAAATGCGGGCACAGGTTGTCTTGCCCACGCCGCGCGGACCGCAGAAGAGGTAGGCATGCGCCAACCTGCCACTGGCGATAGCCGTCTTCAAAGTGTGGGTCAAAGACTGCTGCCCCACCACGCTGCGAAACGTCGAGGGCCTGTACTTGCGCGCCGATACGATATACTTCTCACTCATCGGGATTTACAATAATAGTCGGTTTGTCTAATGTGCAAAGATAATAATAATCCTCCAACTCAGCCACAACCGCACCAATTATTTTTGTGTGATTTTTCAGAAGCGGATGCCAGCCAGGACTGTGAAATCCAATATAGAGCCGGTGAAGAAATAGTTGTCGGTCGTGTAGTGGTGGATATCGGTATAACTCTGCATTCCCAGGAAGAAACGATTCAGGTTATAGACGGCAGCCATGCGAGCACGCAAGTTGATGGACCAACGGCTAGCCCTTTCCTCATGCTGGGTGGCAATCATGTGACGATAACCCGAGTAGGGAGTCACCGTGAGGTTGAGCAACCATCTTTTACCCAACACCCAATTGTGGCCATAACCAAACATCAAGCAATAGTCATTATAGAGGAAATGCGGCATTTCGACATTCTCGGGCAGATTGTCACGCACCACCTGCGGGAACTCTGAGGCATCAAAACTCATGTCGCGGTGTTGCAAGCAGATGCCCACGATGAAGGAGCCAGCACTGCGTTTCTGGTACTTAGAGAAACAGTAGGCAGCAGCCTGGGCATAACGTCGGTTATTCAAAAAGTAGAACGCACTCATGCCGTAGAACTTGCGCTTCATACCACCGAAGTCTCGGATGGTGCCCTTGTACTTCTCACCACCCGATTGCCTGTACATAAAAACGGTTTTACCCGTGTTTTCCATAAAATAAGCATCGGCCGAAAACCTTGCACATGTGAAAGAGAAGTCTAACTTCTTGGAATGAGTGTCGCCGTGAATCCAGTCAGACAAACCCATCGTGTAACCCACGCTCACAGCCATGAACGACAACTGTAGACCCAGGTTAGACGTCAGATTGCTGCGGGTGAAAATGTGCGAATTCTTGACTGGCTCACCAGCATAGGTATCAGCCCAATTCATCGACTTGAGCATCAATTTCCAGTTCTTGCCCGTGCTCACTACATAGGCTGTATCATAGCTGTTGAATGCCTTGTCACCCCACTTGTAAACCTTCCAGCAGAAGTCGATGAATGCCGGATAATCAATCGTTCCGCCATCCAGGTCCACCTTGCCGTGTTTCAAGGCACGCCACCAGTAGCCCTTGTCGCGGATGGTGTCATAGGGCTCGTTCTTCTTCTCTTCGATGCGTTGCTTGACGCGCTGCTTGAACTGTTGCACTTTGCTCATGTGCACGACGCTGTCCATGGCCTCGGTAAAGACCGTATCGACTGGTGCTTCCTGCGCCCATGTTCCAAGCGCAAGAAGCATAGTCATCATGATCAATATGACACGCAGTTGACCCATATCGCCCACAAAGTTACTACTTTTTATATATTCATCTGAAAAAAAAAATGAGTGAGGTTGCACATTTTTGATAAATAGTGTATTTTTGTGCCACAATTAACGAAACATAAACCTGATCTTATTTTAGCACAAAATGAAAAATATCCTGATCATCGGTTCAACGGGACAAATCGGTTCCGAGCTGACAATGAAATTGAGAGGCATCTATACTGGCAACGTTGTTGCCGGCTATATTCCCGGTGCCAAGCCCAAGGGCGAACTCGCCGAGAGCGGCCCTTCGGAAATCGTCGATATCACCAATGCGCAGCAAATCGGTGCTGTGGTGGACAAGTACAACATCGACACGATTTATAATCTGGCTGCATTGCTGAGTGCTGTTGCCGAGAATAAACCCCAACTGGCTTGGCACATCGGCATCGACGGCTTGATGAACGTGCTGGAAGTGTCGCGCGAGAAGAAATGCGCCGTGTTCACCCCCAGCAGCATCGGCTCGTTCGGCCCCAACGCTCCCAAGGACGGAACCCCCCAAGACACCATCCAACAACCGCGTACGATGTACGGCGTTACCAAGGTGACGGGCGAGTTGCTGAGCAACTACTATGCGCTCAAGTTCGGCGTTGACACCCGTTCGGTGCGCTTCCCTGGCCTGATCAGTTATGTCACTCCTCCGGGCGGCGGCACGACCGACTATGCCGTTGACATCTACTATAGCGCTGTGCAGGGCAAGAAGTTCATCTGCCCCATCGCTGCCGGTACCCTGATGGACATGATGTATATGCCCGACGCGTTGCGTGCCGCCATCGAGATCATGGAGGCCGACCCGTCGCGCCTGATTCACCGCAACTCGTTCAACATCGCATCGATGAGCTTCGATCCGGAGGTGATCTACCACAAAATCCAAGAGTACATCCCTGAGTTTGAGATGGAGTATGACGTCGACCCGTTGCGTCAAGGCATCGCCGACAGCTGGCCCAACAAGCTGGATGACACCTGCGCCCGCGTCGAGTGGGATTGGAAGCCCGAGTATGACCTTGATGCCATGACCAAGGACATGATCGAGAAATTGCGCATCAAATTCGGATTGAACAAGTAATAATCCCTTACCGCGATGAAAAACTTCCTGCGATTGCTCTTTTGCGCCTGCTGCCTAGTGTTGAGCGGCTGTAACGGCAACAGCTACAAGCTCGCCAAGGACTATGCATCGACCGAAACATTCGGCTACCTGGTGTTCCTGAGCGAATCGGGGAAGCAGTATGATGACCTGTGGGTCAACATTTCAGGATTAAACAAGACTTTCCTCGCCTCAACGGCTCAAATTGTTGACGGCGAAGTCGTGGGAATGCGCTATGGCGCCCAACAAGGTACCCGCAGTGTGATGGTGCGGCATAAGGACGAGCGACTTCTCTTTCAAGACATCGTCGAAATCCGCGCTGGCGAAGACACTTTCATCAAGTTAAAAGACTGAACAAAAAGGGAATCCGACAGGGGACCACAGCTTCGCCTGGTGGTTCTCAAACAAATAAATGACATCGAACAACAAGGACAACTTTCGAAGTTGTTCTTGTTGTTTTTTATTTGAAGAAGGTGACAGAAGCATCGTGATTTTAATAGTTAGAATAAAAAATGGTCTGAAGCCGTCGAATTGAATTATTCGTTGTACCTTTGCACAATTTTTTAACAACTATAATATTTATACACTATTTTATGCAATGAAAAAATCACTACTTTTGGCGGCTCTGCTCACAGCAATGACAGCATGGGCAGGACCTTTCACGATGGAACATTCCACCAACCTGACTTCTAACTCCAGTTACACCTTTGACAGCAGCACCGGCACCCTGACGCTCAACTGGGGCGAGTTCAACAAGGAAAATAAATGGGGCAGCGACGTGACACCCTCGACAGTCAAGAGCGTCACTGCCAGCAGTGAAGTGAGCTTTACCGGCAACTGCTATGGCCTGTTCGGCAATTTCAATCATTGCGAGTATATGGACCTGAACAGTGTCAACACCAGCGGAATGACCAACGCCAACAGCATGTTTGACGGCTGCAGCAGCCTCACCTCACTTAACCTCACGGGCTGGAATACCCAGAATGTCACCGACATGAGCTATATGTTCAACGGATGCTCGAGTATGACCACGATCGACGTTACCGGCTGGAATACCGACAATCTCAATGACATGAGTTACATGTTCCGTGGTTGTTCGGCGCTGACCACGCTCGACCTCTCAAGCATCAATACAGGTAACGTCACCTACATGAGCAGCATGTTCCGCGGTTGCACTCATCTGACGACACTCGACCTCTCAAGCTGGGACACAGGCAATGTTGAGTACATGTTCTGGATGTTCAACGGATGCGCCAACCTGACCACCATCTATGCTGGCACGGGCTGGAGTACCGCCAAGGTCAAAGCGGCCGATTACATGTTCGAGGGATGCACCGCCCTGGTGGGAGGTGAAGGTACAACCTTTAATTCCCTCAACAACTACCTGACCTATGCCCGCATCGACAAGGGTGAAAGCGAGCCTGGTTACCTCACTGGCGCCTTCAGACTCATGCTGGCCGACGGCATTACTGCCACCGCAACGCCCATCCTCACCCACGGTAACGTGAATCTATATGCTGCAGGCACAACTGTCACCCTGGCGCATGGCGATATACCCCGCTTCGACCACTATGCCGTCAACGGCAACGACCTCGATGGCAACACATTCGTGATGTCATTTGATGATGCTACTGTCACTGCCGTCTTGGAGCCACGTTACTCCTATGACAGCGAGACCGGCGAACTGACGCTCATCTGGGGCGAGTTCAACAAGTACAACAAGTGGGGCAATGATGTGCCCACGAGAAACGTCAAAAGCGTCACCGCCACCAACGAGGTGAGCTTTACCGGTGACTGCGCGGAACTGTTCGACTGGTTCAAAGAGTGCGAGAGCATGGACCTGAGTAACGTCAACACCGACGAGATGACATTGGCATACTCCATGTTTAACGGCTGCTCGAAACTGACTTCGCTCAACCTCAGTGGCTGGAACACTGAGAATGTCACGAACATGACCTGTATGTTCTATGACTGCACGGCGCTTGAATCGCTCGATGTTTCAGGCTTCAACACCAGCAACGTCACTGTTATGGTAAACATGTTTTACAATTGCTCTAGCTTGAATGCGCTTGACGTGTCGGGATGGAATACCGATCATGTCATTGACATGGGTGGATTGTTCCAGGGTTGCTCGAGCCTCACCTCGCTTGATGTTTCGGGATTCAACACCGACAATGTCACAGGCTTTAACAGCACGTTCCGTGACTGCTCAGGGTTGAGTTCGCTTGACGTTTCGGGGTTCAACACCGCCAACGCAACCGGCATGACCTGCATGTTCTACGGCTGCTCGAACCTGACTACAATCGACGTCTCGGGCTTCAACACCGACAATGTCACCAGCATGGGCGGCATGTTTGACGGCTGCTCTAAAGTCACTTCGCTCGATGTGTCAGGCTTCAATACTTCTAATGTCACCAGCATGGGCGGCATGTTCCGTGACTGCTCAAGCCTCACCTCGCTTGATGTGTCGGGCTTCAATACCGACAATGCCACAGGCATGGACTATATGTTCAAAGGCTGCTCGGGCCTGACTTCGCTCGACATTTCAGGTTTCAATACCGACCAAGTCATGTTCATGAGCTATATGTTCAATGGTTGCTCGAGCCTCACCTCAATCGATGTGTCGGGCTTCAATACCGCCAAAGTCGAAAACATGAGCCAAATGTTTAACGGCTGTTCGGGCATCACCTCGCTCGACCTTTCGGGCTGGGACACAGGAAATGTGGAGTACATGTACGCCATGTTCAACGGATGCAACAAATTGAGGACCATCTTTGCTGGTCCGGCTTGGAGCATCGAGAAAGTCAAGAACCTTGGTCAAGCATTCCTGCAGTGCACCTCGCTGGTGGGCGGCATGGGCACCGCCTATGACGCAAGCCATACAGATCTGTCTTATGCCCGTATTGACGGCGGTCCCAGCGCTCCGGGCTACTTCACCGAGAAGGGTGACGTCTCCCGTGGCGACGTGAACGGCATCGGTGGTGTCGACATGGACGACTTGACCGCACTGATCAACTACCTGCTCACCAACGATGCCACCAGCATCAATTTGGCCAATGCAGCCTGCTGTAACAGCCTCGATGACACAACCGTGGACATGGATGACCTGACCGCTTTGATCAACTATCTGCTGGCGGGTAGTTGGTAGGTTTTAGGTTTTAGGCTTTAGGTTTTAGGCTTTAGAGACTTTAAAGTAACTGAATCTTCTGATTATTTCTGAGGGTTTCACCGCTCAGAGGTTTCAGAAGATTCAGTTTGTTTTTTTGGAATTTCACGTGGAGCGCGTTACTGACGCAGCAGCGTGATGAGTTCGGCCACACCCTGGGTTGCCGGCTTCGGGATGACATGCACCCATTCGGGCACCGAGGCTGGTCTGGGGTCAATGTAGTAGATGGGCACACCACGCTTGACATACTGGATGAGCGCAGCAGCGGGATAAACCACCAGCGAAGTGCCGATGACGACAAAGATGTCGGCATCATGCGCCAGTTGAGCTGCAGCGTCCATGTTGGGCACTGCCTCGCCGAAGAACACGATGTGCGGGCGCACATGGTCACCATAGGGATCCACGGTGTCAACGCTGGTCACCAAGCCCTTGTCCGAGAGTTCGTCGCACGGCAAAGTGTAGACGCGTTTCTCATGCCTTACCGAACGCACTTTCATCAACTCGCCATGCAAGTGAAGCACATTGGCGCTGCCGGCACGTTCATGCAGGTCATCGACGTTCTGGGTAATGACGCGCACGTCAAAGTCTTTCTCCAATTCAACAAGGCCCAGATGGGCGGCATTGGGCTGAGCATCTATCAGCTGCGCGCGACGCTCGTTGTAGAACTTGTGGATGAGCGCGGGGTTGCGCAGATAACCCTCGTGGCTAGCCACTTCCATCACGGGATAATTCTCCCACAAACCATCAGCATCACGGAAGGTCTTGATGCCACTCTCGGCACTGATGCCAGCGCCCGAAGAGATCACTAATTTCTTCTTACTCATAGTTGTCGGCCAATTTTTAGATGAGTTTTCAAATAAGAGAAAGCAAAAATAGCAATTTTTTTCTAAAAACGCACACCCTAATCACATAAATCACTATCTTTGCACCGTTTTTTACAAAAATAAGAGATAGTTCAATGGATAAATTGAGTTACGCATTAGGCTTGAGCATGGGTGGAAACCTCATTGGCTCGGGTATCAGGAAACTGGAAATCAACGATTTTGCCGATGGCTTGAAAGCCATTTACGAAGGAGCAGAACAGAAGATGTCCTTTGACGAGGCAAAACAGATCGTCACCGAATTTTTCACTAATCTGGAGAAGCAGACCGCCGAGGACAACGAGCGCCTGGGTCGCGAGTATCTGGAGAAGAACAAGGAAACCGAGGGAGTAAAAGTCACCGCCAGCGGCTTGCAGTATCAGGTCGTGAAAGAGGGCGACGGCGCACAGCCCGGTCCCAACGACGTGGTCACTGTCCACTATACCGGTCGCTTGATTGACGGCACCGTGTTTGACAGCAGCGTGGAGCGCGGCGAGCCCGCAACCTTTGCTGTCGGCCAAGTGATTCCCGGTTGGGTCGAGGGACTCCAACTCATGCGCGAGGGTGCTGCCTACAGGCTGTTCATCCCGTCCAATCTGGCCTACGGTCCCCACGGCACTGGTCCCATCCAGCCCAACTCGACGCTCATCTTTGACGTTCAGTTGCTCAAGGTCGAGAAGAAATAATCAAGGATTCAACAAAGTAAACCCACAATGAAAAAGTTTTTTGCTATTGCAACGGTTGCCGTTCTCATGGCAGGCATGGCAAGTTGCAACAACAACACGACCAATAATGACAGCGCCAACGAGGCTGCTGCCGAGTATGCCCAGCAGATCAAGGACAACAAGACCATCGGCCGCGAATTTCTGGAAGAGAATGCCAAGAACGACAGTGTGGTTCAAACCACCAGCGGTCTGCAGTACATGGTACTGAAAGAGGGCACCGGCGCCAAGCCCGGTCCCACCGATGAGGTAACGGTTCACTACACCGGTCGCCTGCTTGACGGCACCGTGTTTGACAGCAGCATGGATCGTGGCGAACCCGCGACCTTCCCTCTGAACAAAGTGATTCCCGGCTGGACCGAAGGTCTGCAACTCATGAGCGAGGGTGCGAAGTACAGGCTGTTCATCCCCAGCGAGCTGGCTTACGGTTCGAAAGGTGCCGGTGAACAGATTCAGCCCAACTCGACGCTCATCTTTGACGTTGAGCTCATCAAGGTCAACAAGAAGGATTAAAACATTATTTAATATCAACATTATTTCAAAAAAAACTACAGTTTTATTATTATGAAGAAGATTTTAGCATTTGCAGCAGCAGGTCTGTTGACCGTTGGTTTCGTTGGCTGCAACAGCAAGGGTGCAAGTGGTAACAGTGAGGTCATGGACTCGCTGAGCATGGCATTCGGTGACCTCTATGGTGCCGGTATGGGTCAGCAGCTCCGCAGCATGGATTCCACCATCAACATGGAGCAGGCGCTCAAGGGTATGGAGTATATCGCTAACGCCGATACCAGCAAGGCCTTTATGCAGGGTCTGCAGATGGGTATGCAGATTTCACAGCTCTATATGGGTATCCAGGAGCAGTGCGGCGCCCCCATCAACAAGAGCCTGTTCATGCAGCACCTGCGTGAGGGTCTCATGAAGGCCACTCCCATGGGCCAGGAAGAGATGATGGCCATGCAGAGCAAGATTGAGCCTCTGCTCAAGAAGGCTATGGAGCAGTCTCCCAAGGCTATCGCCAACAAGAAGGCTGGTGAGGAATACATGAACAAGCTCAAGGCCGACAAGAGCTACACCTTCACCAAGAGCGGTATCGCTTACAAGGTGCTGGCCGAGGGCGAGGGCAAGAACTTCAGCGACAGCGACGTCGTTAAGGTGAACTACGTGGGTCGCCACGTTGACGGCACCGAGTTCGACAAGAGCGGTGAGGAGCCCGTTTCGTTCAACCTGAAGCAAGTCATCCCCGGCTTTGCCGAGATGATCCAGCTCATGAAGCCCGGCAGCAAGGTGACCGTTGTCATCCCCGGTGACCTGGCTTACGGTCCCGAGGGCAGCCGCAACATCGAGCCCAGCGAGACTCTGATTTTCGACATCGAGACCCTCGGTGTTGACGACAGCAAGCCCGCAGCACGTCCCCAGATTAACATTCCCGCAATGAAGAAGAAATAATCTAGCGACATAACTGCTACAAGCCGCCCTGACCTTTCTGGCCAGGGCGGTTTTCATTATATCATGTTGAGATGACTCAGGTTAGAGCCATAGGAGGAAGTCCTCGCGCTGGAGTTTGGTATTGGGATTGAGAATGGCGATTTTGCCGTTAGTGTAGGTCTGCCCCATCGGCATGTGGTCGCATGCAGCCTCAAACAGATTTGACATCGCCTCTTGTCGCAGATTGCGCATCATGATCACCACACCGGCATCCAACAGGCGCTGCAGGACGCCTTCGGGAACAAGGGTGTTGATGAGAGCCATGGATGACTCGCCCGTTGCCGAGAGCATCTCATCGACTGCCACATCCAGGTCATCATAGCACTCTACCCTATCGACCTGGCTCTGCAACACGCGCACGGCAAGCGTTTTCTGTTCCAACTGCGGGTCATATAGGTAAAGACAGGTCTTGTGACTCACTTCGAGCATGGCGATGCTTTCTACCCCCGTGGCGGTCCCAACTTGCAGGATGCATTGCGGATTAAAGAAATTGGTCACCCTGAAGAGCAGGCGCGCCTCTTTCTCGCTGATGAGGTCCATCTCGCGTCGCTGCTGGCGCGTGGTGCTGCCCTTGATGGTATCCAAGAGCTGGCTGATGCCGCCATAGGCGTAATAGGGCAAGCGCTGTCGCCACACGTTGCGCACGAACTGATAGGCATAAGGCGAATGGATACCGAAGCCGCTACTGTATCGTTTCAGATGAAACAAAGTTTTAGGTGTTAGGTTTTAGGCGTTAGGCTCCAGGTGTTAGGCTCTAGGCGTTAGGGGCCTCTTCTTTCTTGCGGAACTTGTCGCCGAAGATGGCGTAATTCAGCGCCAACAAGAGAAGCAGATAGATCACGACCACAGCGATGGTGGCCCAGGTCTGCGTTTTGCTGACCTCGTCGGGAGCGAACTTGAAGTCAATCTCATGGTCACCTGCAGGCAACTGCAGCGCACGCAAGACATAATTCACACGTCCCATCTCGGCGGGCTTGCCGTCAACGGTCACCTTCCATCCCCAGGGGAAATAAACCTCGCTGAACACTGCCAAGCCACCGTTCGCGCTATGGCTCTTGTAGGTCAAGTGGTTGGGAGCGTAGGCAGTCTCATAGATTGTGTCTCCAGGTTGCACTGCCTTGGCCTCGCCCAACTGCTGCTTGAACTGAGCGTCGGCAACTGCACTGCGTGCAGGATTGAAGTCATCCAGGAATGCCATCTCCTTGTCGGCATTGTCCACATAGGTGAGTGAGTCCACAAACCAGGCATTGCCTAACGCGTCAGGGTTGCGCTGCACCGTCGTTTCATTGAGGATGAAATAGCGTGTGTTGAGCATATTGAGCACCGACATGTTGTTATTGGCAATCTGGTTGTTGATCAGGTCGTTGTAGCGCGACAGCTTGGCAGCATGGTAGCCACCCACGGACTTGTGGAAGTAGCTGGGCATGGCCTCGCCGAAGTGCTGCATATCCATCACACGGTAGTTCATGTCTTTGTCCATGAGGATCTGGTTGTCGGCAGGACGCGGGGTGAACTGCTGCTCGCCCACATCGTAACGCGAAGTGAAGGAGTCGCTGTCGATGTAGCGCTTGTTCACGGCATACATGTCGACCAACACAATGCCTGCCACGATGAGTGTGGCTGCCAACTCGTTGAGTTTGCCCTTGAGGTAAGCGAAGATCACACCGAAGCCCAGCAAAATGATGATGAGGCTGCGCCAAGCATCGCCGCTCACCATTGCGCCACGCACGGCAGCAATGGCCGCATCCACACTGGGATACTGCTGAATCTGCCCCGAGGCGACAAGCTGCTCATGCTCCTGAGCCGAGAAATGGCCGAAGATGCCGGGGAAGATGGCTGCAATCAGACAGATTGCGGCACTGATGCCGAACGAGGCCAACAGCGCCACCTTGTGCTTGCGCCAGCCGTCTTCGTCCTTGAAGAGTTCACGCAGGCCCAGTACAGCCAGCACAGGCATGGCCACCTCGGCCATGACGAGAATCGACGCTACGGTGCGGAATTTGTTGTACATGGGGAAATGGTCAATCATCCAGTCGGTGAGCCACATCATGTTGTGACCCCACGAGAGCAGGATGCTGATGATGGCGACGATGAGCAGCGCCCACTTGGTGGGACCCTTGACGATGAAGCAGCCCAACAGGAACAACGCGAAGATCAACGCACCCACATACACGGGGCCGTTGGTCATGGGCTGATCGCCGAAGTACTGCGGGAACTGCCCCAGGATCTGATAATCCTGCTGGCTCATCTCGCCACTGTTGACCATCTTCTCGGCCGTCTTGGTTGCGCCCAAGGTGAGCATCGTGTTGTCGCCGTGCTCGGGCTTGATGGTCGCACCACCCTTGCAGTTGGGGATGAGCAAGGTGAAGGTTTCATCCTTACCGTAGCTCCACTGAGTGATGTAATCCTTGTCCAGACCGTCCTTGGTGGGCTTGGCTGTAGCGGCATCCTCGCCCTTGGGCGTGAGTTCGCTGTGACCGCCGCGCATGGTCTCCTTGGAGTATTTGTAGGTCAGATAGAGGTTGGGCGAGTTGGCAGCCAGCGCCAATCCAGCGGCAACGGCCAGGCATGCCGTGGCGATGCACCAACGGGCCACCTTCTTGTCGATGATAGCCTTGACGAGGAAGGCAATGACCAGCGCCACGATGATGAACATCGAGTAGTAAGTCATCTGCACATGGTTGCTGGCCAGCTGTAAGGCGGCAAAGAAAGCCGCAACAGCCATTCCACCCAGGTACTTGCCACGATAGCACCACACGATACCCGCGATGGTGGGCGGGATGTAGGCCAACACCATCAGTTTCCAGATGTGGCCTGCGCCCATGAGGATGAAGAAGTAACTCGAGAAGGCATAGCCGATAGCACCCAGCACAGCATAGTACCATTTGACCTTGAAGGCCAGCATCAGCAGGAAGAAGCCCAGCAAGAGCAGGAAAATCCAGCTCACCGGTGTGGGGAAATAGAGCCGATAGAGCGCCGAAGCGGGATTCAGCATGTTCGTGCCTTCATAGGAAGGAGCGATTTGGAAAGTGGGCATTCCGCCGAACAGGGCGTCGGTCCACCATGACTTCTCACCTGTCTGCTGTTGGAAGTCCTTGATTTCTTGTCCGTTGGCGACGCCTTGCATGACGTCGTTCTGCTGCAGCACGTCACCATTGACGTCATTGGGATAGAAATAAATCCATGAGATAGCGGCAAACACGATGACCGCAATCGCAAAGTGGATCACATCGCCCAGCGAAAGCGACCCAATCAGTTTCTTGTCTAAGTTACTTTTCATTATCTATATTCTATTTTTTGTTGTTCTCTTTATTACAACCTGCAAAGATAGTAAAAAGACTTTAGACTTTAGACCTTAGACTTTAGTTTTCTGGTTTCTGGACTTCAAACAACTCGCGGAGAAGCGAGTCCAGTTCACTGGTGTATCCAGTAGTACTTCGGTCAAAAAGCAATGGGCCGTTTTGAGAGAATTTTCTTTAATATGTTGATTTTCATGCTTTAATGATTTTGAATTTCATGAAAGGGGGTGGTGCGGAAATGATAACGAAAGTTAAAAGCAATTTTCACCACTCACCGCTGCAAAGGTAAGAACTGCCAGTATTGTTGTCAAGGACAAAAAGCAGTGGCCGTGGCAGGAGTCACGGCATAGAGGGACAAGGAGGACGTAGTGAACGGAGGGACAGATAAAACGGGGAATGCGAGCCATGGCTCGCACTACGGGACAATTGCCATGCGGAGGCTTGGCGCCTCAGCGAAATGGAGAATGTGCGTTAGAACTCGGTGAAGGACAGTGGCATGGTGTCGATGAAACTGTCGAGAATGTAGATTTTCTCCCTGCCGGCAAGGATGAGCTCGATGGGATGTCCATTTTTCTCAAACTCGAGGAAGGCCTGGCGGCAGACGCCGCAGGGTGCAGTGGGTTCCTCGACAAACTCTCCCCTGGTGAAAGAAGTGATGGCAACCGACTTGACCGGAACACCCGGGAATTTAGCGCCGGCGGCATAGAGCGCGGCACGCTCGCCGCAGATGCCTGCAAAGGCTGCATTCTCCTGATTAGCACCGATAAACACTTCGCCGTTATCAAGTTTCAAGGCTGCTCCCACCTTGAAATTACTATATGGAGAATAGGAGTGGGTCGTGGCCTCTCGCGCCATGTCCACTAAATTTTTTTGCTCTTCGGTGAGTTCATTATAAGAATAAACCCTTACCTTTGTGGTGATTTTCTTTTCGACCATTTGAAAATTATGAGTTTGAACTTTGAACGCAAAATTATAGATTTTTTTCCGATAAACAAGCAAATAATGTGTTTTTGCTTGATTTTCGTGGCATTTTCGGCCTTTTCGGCATCAGCACAGACCAAACACCAACGATATTTGGACTACATCGAGCGCTACAAGAACGTGGCGTTGCAGTCTGAACGAGAATTCGGCATTCCAGCCAGCATCACGCTGGCTCAAGGCCTGCTTGAGAGTTCAGTGGGCCAGAGCAAGATGGCCCTTGAAGCCAACAACCACTTCGGCATCAAGGCTTATCACTGGACGGGCGAGGTCTATGGCGTCGACTCGTTGAGCAGCCGTGTGGGTTATCGCAAATATGGCTGTCCCGAGGATTCTTATCTGGATCATGCCCAATTCTTGAGAGGTCCCCGCTACAGCATCCTGTATCAGTTTGACGTGACCGACTACCGCAGTTGGGCCCAGGGGTTGCGCGACTGTGGCTATGCCGAAGACGCCAACTATCCCACCAAGCTGATCAAAATCATCGAGCAGTATGAGCTGTATGCCATCAACGGCGGACATCGCCTGGATGGCACCAAACCTGTCCAACAGATGGAAACCGACAATGACGAACAGACCAGCAGCGAACGCTGGCATCACCGCAAGCGCCGCGACCGCAGCAAGAGCCAACCCGAGGTGACACAAACATCGCAACAGGAGGAGCATCAGCAGCCTTTCACGCCCATGCGTCAAGGCAGGGTACCCTCGAGCGCGGATAATGATTGAGTTAGGCTTTAGGCTTTAGGCTTTAGGGGTTAGGAGTTAGTTTTTTGAGGGAAGTAAAAAGCGGGAATTAAACAACGATATAGAAAAATATTATTACCTTTGTGGGCAAATAGCATATACTATTAATGTCAAACCTTTAAAATAGATTTTTATCATGTTCGGAAAATTTCAGGAACATCTCCAGAAGGAGCTCGCCGACATCCAGGCTGCCGGTTTGTACAAGAATGAACGCATCATCACCACGCCGCAGCGCGCCGACATCAAGGTGAAGCCCAATGACGAGGTGCTGAACTTCTGCGCTAACAACTATCTCGGCCTCAGTGACAACAGCCGCCTCATCAAGGCTGCCACCGAGACCATGTCCCACCATGGCTACGGTATGTCATCGGTTCGCTTCATCTGCGGTACCAGTGATATCCACAAGGAACTTGAGGCTGCCATCGCCGACTATTTCCACACCGAGGATGCCATCCTCTACGGTTCATGCTTTGACGCCAACGGCGGTCTGTTCGAGGCCCTGTTGACCGAGGAGGACGCCATCATCAGCGACTCACTGAACCACGCTTCGATCATCGACGGCGTGCGCCTGTGCAAGGCTAAACGCTACCGCTATGCCAACGCCGACATGGGTGAGCTTGAGGAGTGTCTGAAGCAAGCCCAGGAGCAGCGCTTCCGCATCATTGCTACTGACGGTGTCTTCTCGATGGACGGCAACGTGGCTCCCATGGACAAGATCTGTGACTTGGCCGAGAAATATGACGCCATGGTCATGGTCGATGAGTCACACTCGGCAGGTGTCGTTGGTCCGACCGGCCACGGTGTAGCCGAGCAGTACAACATCTACGGCCGCATCGACGTCTTCACCGGCACGCTGGGCAAGGCCTTCGGCGGTGCCATGGGCGGTTTCACCACCGGTCGCAAGGAGATTATCGACATGCTGCGTCAGCGCTCACGTCCCTACCTGTTCAGCAACAGCATCGCTCCCGGCATCGTTGGTGCCAGCATCGAGATGTTCAAGATGTTGAAGGAGAGCAACGCTCTGCACGACAAGTTGGTCGACAACGTGAACTACTTCCGTGACAAGATGATTGCTGCCGGATTTGACATCAAGCCCACCCAGAGCGCTATCTGCGCCGTGATGCTCTACGACGCCAAGTTGTCGCAGGACTTCGCTGCCGAACTCCAGAAGGAAGGCATCTACGTTACCGGTTTCTACTATCCCGTTGTTCCCAAGGGCCAGGCCCGCATCCGCGTGCAGGTATCGGCCGGTCACGAGCGTGAGCACCTCGACAAGTGCATCAACGCCTTCATCAAGATCGGCAAGCAGATGGGAATCATTAAGTGAGGCGTTAGGTTTTAGGAATCGTTCTAAGGAATAAAACAACAACAATAAATACAATAATGACAATTTGATTCAACAACACAAAGCATTATTGAATTGTATTTGTTGCACTTATTGTTTTCCTTTTTGATAATGAGAGACTAACAATCATTATAACACCCAGAAAAAACCTCACGTTGACGGTCGCAGGTGGATGCACCCGCGACCGTTGTTTTTTCAATCGGTTGTTTTTTGCTGTTACAGGCGGGATTTCTCGTCGTTGCCGGCGCCAGTACCTTTGTACTTGCTGTGGGTGACGTTGAAGTTATAGGTCACGGTCATGCCGATGGTGCGGTCAAAGTTGTAGCAATCCTTGGTGATATTGGTGCCGATGCCGTAGGTAGTCCATCGTTCTTGGCTCGTCTTGAAAATGTCGTCGGCATAGAGGTTGACCAGCAGCGCCTTGTTGAAGAAGGATTTGTTGATGCGGGCTCCGACAGTCCAATAGTGCTTGACGCTCATGAACTCGTCATCGGTATCACTTGCGAAGCGCACACCCAGCACTGCCGTACAGGAATGAGGAAGGACAAAGGTGTTCCTCAGTTCAAACCGCCACAACGGCCTGTGATGGGTCAAACTAGAGCCATACTGCTTGGCATCAAAGAAGACCTTGTTGAAAGACAACGTCAACGTGGGCCGATAGACACCGAAGCGCGGTGCTGCCACCAGCGAGGCAAACAAGCGCTGGGCATCGCCATAGTTGCGAGTACACAGCAAGATATAGCGCTTGTCCGGCTCCAGCACAGGCACCCAGCACATGGTGCTCTGGCTGTAGGTGTAGCGCACTTGCAGACTCAGCCACGAGTAGATGGCCGACAGTTCCAAGCGGTGGTTCAGCTGCGGGCGTAACAGTGGATTGCCACCCTCGTAGGTGTAACGGTTATCGTACTGGATGAAATTGCGCAGCTGGAAATAGCTGGGGCGGTTGATGCGGCGGCTATAATTCAGTTGCCAGTTCCACTTGTCCTTCTTCCAGGCGACGGAGGCATTGGGGAACCAGTCATTATAGGTACGACTGGGTTCCGCCTCATGAACGCCTGACGAATAGTAGTCGGAGTTGATGTGCTCAAAGCGCAGTCCGGCGCCGAAAGTGAAATTGCCCAGGGTGAAATCATACTCGGCAAAGCCCGCACTGTTGTTCTCGCGGATGCGCGTGTCGGTTGACAAATGGGACTGATCGTCGTTGGAATAGGTGCCGTCGGTACGGG
Source organism: uncultured Bacteroidales bacterium (assembly GCA_902784675.1). GTDB lineage: Bacteria > Bacteroidota > Bacteroidia > Bacteroidales > Muribaculaceae > Sodaliphilus. The sequence continues at coordinate 18,599 of CACZVR010000063.1, forward strand.
TAAAAGTCAACTCGGTGCCGATGCTGGCGGTACCTTTCCACAGGGGGTGACTCAGGATGAGTTTGCCGGCGGTCATCTGGTTGCGTTGGCGGCTCTGGGTGAGCACATGGCGGTCATCAAGTTCATCGCTTAATTCAGTGCGTTCATCAGTATTGCGTTCATTGCGACAATACCACGTGCCGTTAAAGTCGATTGACAACTGGCCCACTTTGCCCACATAATACATATTGACATCGTGCAACGGATTTTGTTTACGGTTGACGAGGGCATCATACCAGACGCTGCCCTCGAGGGCTCCGTTGTTCCATATCTGCTGCTCACCAACGACACTGCTATTCTTGATGTTGACACCGCTCAAGGTGTAAGATGCGCCCAGCGAATGGTTCTCCCCGATATCATAGTTGAAGCCCAACTTCTCATAGTGTGACTTACTGCGGTATTTGGTGTCACCCGTCTGGTCAACATGCACCGTGCCATCTTCCAAAAACAAGTCATTATTGATGTTGTTGTCCTCGCCCATCCACGCAGTGCGCCAATAGCCCTCGGCGAACAGTTCCAGGCCGTGGGTGCGGTATTTCACGTTAATGTCCTGATATCCGCCCCACTCGTGGTTGTTGCGCACGTTGGTTATAGTGCTGACACTGAAACCGTCGCCTTGAGGCTTGACCGTGTAGATGCGGATGACCGACGACACATTCTTTTTGTATCGGGCGCCTGGGCTCGTAATCACGTCGATGGACTTGATGTCGCTCGACTTGAGGCGCGACAACTCGGTATTGCTCTGAATCGGGCGGTTATTGATATAGATGAGCGGCGTGCCACTGCCAAAAACGCTCACCTGGCCATCACCCTTGACATCGACGCGCGGCAGCTGGCCCAGCACGTCAATACCCGTGCCCATGTCGCTGAGCACCGTACCCACAACGTTGACCGTCATGCCGCCCGTGGTCATCTGGTACTGGGGACGCTCGCCCTTGACGGTAACGCTGCCCAGAGTGTATTGGTCGGGCTGCATTTTGATGGCGCCCAGGTGAGGGGTCTTGCAGTGGCGATAGACGGGGCGGTAGCCAACGTAGGTGATGCGGGCGAGCACGCCGCTCTGGTCACATGGGATGACAAACAGGCCGCTCTCGTTGGTCACGCCGCCGGTAATGAGGGTAGAGTCGCGCGGCGAGAGCAGGGCGACATTGGCATAGGGTAAGGGCTGGCCTGTCTCGTCGAGGACGGCGCCCTTGTAGCGCGTAGAGGCCTTCTGCGGGCACTCGACGGCGATTTCCTTGCCCTGCACGGTCATCTTGATGGGATAGAAACCGATTAGTTGCTGGATGGCATCGGGCACCGACTTGTTCTTGACCGAGGTCGTCACCCTGAAGTCCTCCAACTCATTATACAGGAAACTGATGTTGTATTCCCCACCCCGCTCGTTAATCCACTTGAGCGCCTCACTCATCGACACGTCATTGAACGACCGCGTCACCCGCTGGGCATATACAGGAATTGCAATAGAACAAATAACTAAAAAGGATATGATATTAAAACGTTTCATTATATTCTTCTATGTATTTATCATGAAAGTTCAAGCTATCTTTAGAATTTATCAAATATATTTGGCATTTCAATCTATTGGCACTAATTTTGCCGAAAGAAAACATAAAACACATTTGATGATATGGAAGGAAATGAACCCATAAGGAAATTCACACGTGAGGATATCCTTGCGTTGCTTGCTCGCGGCCGTGAGATCAAGGAAAGACGACAGAAAGAAGCCGAGGAATGGTATGCCGAGCGCCAACGCCGCAAAAAAGAGGCAGCGGAGTCTGGCTATTATGATATTGAGTGGAATTAAACCATGAATGCCCTTGATATCAACAACATTAATCTGCTGGCGCCTTACACCGTAGCAGATATTTCTGGCCGTCTGCATTTCAGGACTGATCATGATGTAGAATACATCGTAACTTTTGACCAAGAAGACAATCCATTCTTTTCGGTCTTTTGGTTTAATCTTACCAACCCAAGTCATAGCAAATCTCCTAGCGATCCCAAAATTCCCAAAACCATTATCTGCATCATTGAAGAGTTTTTTAGAGAGAATCCTGACATACTTCTTTACCTTTGTAGCTCTGAAGGAGGAAAGCAAGCCCAACGTGCAAGACTTTTCTTGAAATGGTTTAATGGCGCAGAGCAGCAGAAGCACTACATCATACGAACAGCAGAAGTCAAAGGAGAAGACGGTCAAAGTGAATATGTCGCGTTGATTGCACAACGCTCGAATCCACATATAGCTGAAATCCTCGAATTGTTTGACAACGATACCACGATGTTCAATGAGATGAAACCTTAATAAAAACGAAGCTATAAGACAACTTACAATCAATACAATGGAACAAATACAATTGAACAGGAGATATGTCTCCACTAAAGCCTCGTAATGTTTAACGGAGTGGCACAATAGGCAATAGCCATGCCCACTCATAACATTACAGGTATAATGAGCAGAAGCAGAAAAAAGACTCCTGTCAGCACTTTTTGTTGCTGTAAGTCTCAAAAACGCGGGAAACAGTTTTGCCATCGCAAGTTCCGTCGCAAGGAACGAATGATGATCAAAACCAGTAATTATGATCGCTTGCCGTCCCTCTTGATTCAAGTAACAAACCAATGGGACCTCGGAGGTGATGGCAAAGTATTCTGGGGACACTCTCCCGATGAAGAGTGGTACATCAAATTGATGCGCAAATGAACAGTCCATCTTCCACCCTCTCGCTGTCGCTGGTGAGAGGGTGGATTGCATTGGGTGATATGTTGAAGCTATTACCTGCATATCATGGATTACAGGCGGTTAATCTGCTCGGTGGCGGCACTCTTGCCACGATACTTGGTTTTGAGTTGGTTCAAGCGATACACGACAATCAGTGAGAAGTTCCAATATTTATGGTCTTCAATTTGCCAGAAGTGGACGTTACGAAGGCGCATATTTTGCTCAAACTTCATTTTGTGAAAAATGTCTT
>CACZVR010000064.1 GCA_902784675.1 uncultured Bacteroidales bacterium
GTGGGCCTGATGGGTGCTGTGACCGACGGCACGCTCGATGCGGGCGGTGAGGTGACAGGCGTCATCCCCAAGTTCATGGTCGACAACGGGTGGTGCTATGACCGTCTGGAGGACGTCATCATCACGCCCGACATGCACCAACGCAAGCAGATGATGAGCGAGATGGCCGATGCCGTCATCGCTCTGCCCGGTGGTGTGGGAACCTTTGAGGAACTGCTCGAGACGCTCACCTGGCGCCAGCTGGGGCTGGTCAAGGTGCCTGTCATCATCTTGAACACGCTGGGCTACTATGACGCCTTGCTGACGATGCTGGACCATGCCATCAATGAGGGTTTCATGAAGTCCAGCCATGCCGCACTGTGGCAGGTCGCCTCGACACCTGCCGAGGCCATCACCCTGCTCGAGCACCCCGACAATGTGGAGTTTGAATCCAAATATTGATTGACATCAGCCATGCCCGCCAGTACCCTTCCAGCCGATACGGTCCAACACGTGGACACGCCCATGCAGCATTTCGTCCCTTCCTACAGCGACGGCTTCCCTGCCGCTGTTGCGGGCGACTCGGCACTAGGCACCATTGACACGCTGGCGGTGATGGAGATACCGCCTGCAGGCAAGGCACAACCGTTTGCCCGCTCACCCCTGCACGACACCCCGTCCATGGCGCTACTGCTCGCGGGGCTGCTGGCCGTCGCACTCAGTTATCACGCCGGCTACAAGTACATCGGCAACCTGATGCACTACATGATCTCGACGCGCCGCCGCGGCAACCTGTTCGAGGACCACACCCTGCACGAGACCACCATGCTCACCGCACTCATGGCCAACACCTGCATCGTGCAAGGCTTCTTCATCTACTATGCTGTGCAGCTGTTTTGCCCGTCACTGGCGCCGTTGCTCAAGGGGAGCACCTTCCTGCACATCGCGCTGTTCACTGCATTGGCGGCAGGATTCACCATCGCTCAATGGCTGGTTTTCAAAGTGTTGGGGTACACTTTTACCGACAAAATCGGGGCCCGACTGTGGGTCGAAGGCTTCAAGGCAACACAGTCGTTGGTGGGGTTGCTGTTATTGCCCGTGCTCGTGCTGCTACTGCTTTACCCCACCCATGGCAAATTGCTATTATCAATAGGAGCAGTACTTTATTTAGTAGCTCGATTAATATTTATTGTCAAGGGCTTTAGAATTTTTTATAGCAATTTGCCGTCCATTGTCTATTTTTTGTTGTACCTTTGCGCCGTCGAAATCGTACCCTTAGCCGTTATGGCGGGGCTAACGGTTTGGTTATGTGGCACTTTAAGTTTATAACAGAACCTAAATGAGCGTAAAAAAGATCCTGGTTTCACAGCCGAAACCAACATCTGAGAAGTCTCCATACTATGAATTGGAGAGAAAGTATGGCGTTGAAATAGTATTCAGACCTTTCATCAAGGTAGAAGGACTCACATCCAAAGAGTTCCGCCAGTCCAAGATTAATATTCCCGACTATTCGGCCATCATCTTGACGGCTCGCACCGCAATTGACCATTTCTTCCGCTTGTGCAAGGAATTGCGCTACAACGTCCCCGACACATTGAAGTATTTCTGCGTCAGCGAGACTGTGGCACACTATCTCCAAAAGTACGTCATCTACCGCAAACGCAAGATTTTCTACAGCGAGACCGGACTGATGGAAGACCTCATTCCCATCATCGCCAAGCACCACAAGGAGACCTATCTCATGCCCGTGAGCGACGTCCACAACGACAAGGCTCTCGTGCTTGACAACAACAAGGTGAAATATGTCAAGGCGATCATGTACCGCACCGTGAGCAACAATTTCACGCCTGGTGAGGTGTTTGACTATGACATGTCGGTATTCTTCACACCGGCTGGCATCAAGTCCTACACCACCAATTTCCCCGACTATGCCGACCGCAACGTGGTCATCGCTGCCATGGGTCAGACCACCCTCGAGGCAGCTGCCGCAGCAGGACTGACGGTGGATGTCACCATCACTCCCGAGAACCCCTCAATGGCAAGCGCCATCGGGCACTACCTCAAGAACGAACGCGCCGAGGAAGAAAAAGCAGCTGCACGTGCAGCACGTGACGCCTCAAAACGCGAAAAAGAGAGCGCCAAGGCTCCCGCTAAGCCCGCTGCAAAGAAGGCTGCAAAACCAGCTCCTGCCAAGGCCGTGAAGACCGACGCCGAGAAGCAGGCCGCTGCTAAACGCTCCGAAGCCGCCAAAAAGGCTGCGGCCACACGCAAGGCAAAAGCCGAGGCTGCCGCCAAGGCCAAGACCGCTGCGAAGAAGAAATAAACCCTATTATCAGGTATTTTATGGGGCATGGCCATGAGCGATGTCCCATTTTTTTGTAATTTCGCATCCTGAATGGATTATAAACTGAACAAAAGCGAGAAATTGAGAAGCCGCATCGCCATCGACCATCTCTTCGATGACGGCGTTTCGTTGATGGCTTTTCCCTTGAGGGCAGCCTTCAGGCTGAGGCCTCGCGGCGAGAATCCGGTACAGTTTCTCATCTCCATTCCCAAGAAGCGCATCCGCAAGGCCGTCAATCGCGTCACCCTGCGACGCCGCACCCGCGAAGCATACCGCCTCAACCGCAACGAGCTGCTGCTGGCGCAACTCGAGCAACTGGACTTGGGCGTTGATATCGCTTTCGTTTATCTGGACAGCAAACCCGCCCCCTACAGCGTCATCAACGACAAGGTGACCACATTGCTCACGCGCATCGCTCAAGCAGCCATCGATCAATCCTCAACGCCACAAGAAAACAATGAACAAAATTGTTGATTATATCAAGCAAGGTTGGCATGCGGTCATGCATTTCATCGGATGGTTGCTCATCTTGCCCATCCGCTTCTACCGCAAGTTCCTTTCACCCCTCAAACCGCCCACATGCCGTTTCACGCCCACGTGCAGCCAGTATGCCATCGAGGCCATCCGCAAGCACGGTCCCATCAAGGGCCTCGCGCTCGCCGTGTGGCGCATCCTGCGTTGTAATCCCTGGGGCGGCAGCGGCTATGACCCCGTGCCATGATCAACATCCTTGATTTCCACACCCACCGCCTTGACACAGTCCAAGCGCTCATCTCGGTCAGTCCCAAGGAATTCTCCCCTCAACCCGGGCGATACTATTCGGTGGGCATTCATCCCTGGTTGCCGTTGGAAACGCTCAGCGAGGACGACTTCGCTTTGCTCGAGCAGTGTGCCCGCCATCCCCAAGTGCTGGCCGTTGGCGAGACAGGTATGGACAGCCTGCGAGGCAGCGACCTCAACGTGCAAGAGACCGTGTTCACCCGTCACCTCAGGCTGGCTGCCCAGTTGCACAAGCCCGTGGTGGTGCATTGCGTGAGAACAGCACAGCAGATTTTAGCGATTCGGCGCCGCGAGCGACTCACGGCAGTGCCCTTGGCCATTCACGGCATGCGCGGCAACGAGCGTGTGGCACGCACCTGGCTGGAGGAAGGATCCTACCTCTCCTACGGCGCCCGCTTCAACCCTGCGGCCGTTGAGACAACACCAGGTGACCGGTTGCTCATCGAGACCGATGAAGCCCATCAGACCATTCAAGAAGTCGCCGCAATGATTGCCGACGTGCTGAACTGCAGCGCCGACGAAGTCATGGCGCTGACCGCAGCCAACGCCCGCCGCCTGCTCACATCGCAGGACTAATAGGTGATAATCAATAAGATTTTTTGAGTTGATAGGTGTAGTTCACACCTGTAGCGTCCACCTTGGTGAAGGTGGCCTTTTTTGACGAGACATCGCTCATCGCGAATGCATTGTGCGACTCCAGGCCCGGCATCTGGATGTAGAAGACGTCAGGATCGGGAAAATCGATGGTCATCGTGCCGTCCTGCTCTTCCCAGGTGCCGAAACTTTCCACCAGTTGCTCGTGCCCATACACTTGCGACACCCTGAACACGGTGTTCTGGAACTGGAAGAAGTAGTCGTCCACAACATTCACGGGTGTGCCGCCAGCCGTGACCGACTCGACGTGCCACGTGCCGAACCAGATGCCGATGTCGCCGTGGTTGCGCGTGCAGGCTGACAAAGCAAACAAGCCCAGGAGACACAATATCAATAATGCCTTTTTCATCGTTTCTTGAAATTAAAAAACCCGTTATAAGTAATGCCCAACATCGCGCCCCAGTTATTGCCGTAGAGCGTGCCGTGATCCATCGCTGCCTGAGCCTGGAAAATCCATCCCTTACGAGTATGATAATTGGCCTCAACCATCATTGAGAAATCGTCGGCACTGCTCGCACGAGGCATGAATGGGGTGCCCCAAGTCTTGCGGTAGGAACCCATCAAGCGGTAGGACCAATTGTTGTTAAACCAGCCCTTGACGGCGGCATGGAATCCGCGCATCACGTTTTCGCGATAGCGCATGTAGCCGTCCAGATTGTATAACGGTGACTTGACAAAGGGTGAGCCGATGGACATGCCGCGACTCTGATAACCGTTGTAGATGTAGTTGTTGTAATAGTCGTCAGCACCCGACGAGTGGCCGGTGATGGGAGTGCCGGGACGGTCGTTAGGCGTCCAGTGGATGGGACCGCTCTGATTGGTGAAGTCGATATACTCGATGACAGCGCCTTCAATCAAGGGCTGCCCGACCGCATTGCGGTATTCCAGTCCCCACAGACCGTCAAAGCCGTTCATCTTGCCGATGCCCGAGCCGTCCTCCCACAGCCACTGAGTATAGGCGCGCAACTGCTTGCCGTCTTTCAGGTTGCCCTCGAGCGCGATGTCCCAAGTGCCCAGATGGTTGCCCTCGACAAACGAGTCGCCCGCACTCTTGCCGCCACTGCCGGCGATGAAGGTGCGGAAGAAGGCCTTCGCGTCGGCATCCATCTTCACGGTGCGCGTCACCTGGCCGTCCTCATAGTAGTTGGCCGTTCCGCCGAACTGACATGCCGACTGGGCTCCGATGGTGAACACCAGGGGCTGGTCAGGCTTGGTGCGGAAGTGCAGGCTCTTGTAATGCAGCCACTTGTCCGTGGTGATGAAATGGTTATAATAGTTGTAGTGGTTCTCAAGCCACTTGTCGTCAAACTCGCGGAAGTAGCCGAACTCGCCCGTCAGCTGCACCCACCCCTTGGTGAACGGGATGTTCTGGAAGTCGATGAAACCGGCGCGGAAACCCACGGGCGGACGGGCATTGTTGCTCCAGACGAGGTCGCCGCTGCTCAACCAGTCTTCAACAATGGGTGAGGATTTGCGGGCTTGTCCGGCAACGGCAAAGATGCTTCGGTATTTGGCGGCAACATAGGCTTCCTGGAGCCAAATGCGTGCGGGATGTTGCTTTTGGACCTCAAACTGGCCGTTACCCACATAGCGCTGATAGCCCGCGCTGGATGCGTAACCGCCCCATGCTTCGATTCCCGCGCCCCACGAGAAACGCTTCTGCATGTCAATGTTTTGTTCCAGCGAAGCGTGTGCAAGGGCCGAGTATTGCTGGGTAAGGACGCCGCCATTGTTGGAACCGATGTAATAGGGTGCCAACTCGCTGTTGCCCGCATTGGCAACTACGCCCACCGAGAAATTTGTTCTGGACATGCGAATCACAACAGGGTCGCATGTGGTATACTTGGTGCCCTCGGTATGGACACCGTCTACGATTTGGAGACTGTCCACGGGAACCTGGCTCGCCGCCCCCAGGGCTGTGGCGATGGTGATGATTGACAGTAATGCGTTTCTTATCATGATGTATCGGGGTGTTATCGTTCGATATTTGCCAGATAGGAGTCAATGTGACGACGCTTCTTCTCGTCGGCAATCTCATCCAGATTGATAAGGATGCCGGTCTCCTCCACGTCACCGAACTCGCGGTTGATGGCGGTGCCCAGCATGAGCATCTTGGGCGATAAGCCCATGTAGGCATTGACCAGCGGCGGGATGTTGATGCCGTGCTGGCGAATGAAGGCATTCACACGCTTGTAATCCTCGCGGAAATCATTGCCCACGAAGTGTGCCATCAGCTCGGGGTCATCGTTACGCGTGTCGGGCAGCGGGTCGATAGGCACCACCAGCCCCTCTTTGTCCTCGAAGTAGAGGTTGAGGAAGCACAGCAGCATGTCGCGGCAGTCGCGCACATAGCTGGGATACATCGTCATCTTGCCGAACATGTACTTCACCTTGGGATAGATGATGGTGAGTGCCCCCAGGCCGTCCCACAGATTGTCAAGGGCAAAAAGCGCACGCGCGCCCTCGCGGGTGGACTGATACTCGGGACGCACAAACGAACGTCCCAACTCAATGGTCACAGGCAGTATCTCGTTCAAAAAGCGGTCGCTGAATTTGAACAGATGACCCGTGGCGATGCGCGGCACCTTGTTCTCGACCTTCACGTCCCAGCCGCAGATGAAGCGGTAAGCGCCGATGATTTCCTTTTTCTCGGGGTTCCACACGAGCAACTGCTGGCACGGTGGATCCATCAGGTCAAACTCGTCGATGTCACAGGCCTTGCCTGTGCCACCACCGGCAGCACGGAAGGTCACCTCGCGCAGGCGACCGATTTCGCGCATGGTGTTGGGCGCATTGTGAGCCGTGATGACATAGATGTCATTGTCGGCCTTGTTGGTGTGCCGCAACAGGCGCTCGGGCGTGAGTTCCTGCTCGATGAGATCGACGGGGATGGGTGCGATAATAGATTCCATAGGCTATTCTTTGGGGTTTACTTGGATTTGGTTGGCTTCATTTGATAAACGATATCGCGCAGACGTGCTGCTTCCTTCTTGGGTGCACGGCCATCAAGCGAAGCCCAGGGGATGGGCTCACCGATGATGGCATGCAGCGTGCTGCCGCTCTGCTTGAGCATCTCCTTGGGAAGGAAAATGAGTTCAATGTTGAACTTGATGCCCAACTTTTTGCGCCACTTGGCAAAACGATAGAAGAACTTTGAGTTGCAAGCGTCAAAAAACACGGGGACGATATCGCGCTGATAGTTCACAGCATGGACCACAGCAGCCTTTTGCCATGTCAAGTCGGCAATCGTGCCATCGGGCTGCATGCGTGAACACAAGCCCGCGGGGAACGTGATGAACTGCACATCGCTCGACAAGGCTTCTTCGATTTGAGCGGCAGCATCACGCGATTGTTTGCCGTACTTGTTCACCGGCAGGAAAACGCCACGCAAGGGCTCCACGGCCATGAGCAAGTCATTGACCAGGAACTTGATGCGATGGTCGTAGCGATTGCCCAGCAGCGAGATGAGCGCCAAGCCGTCAAGACCGCCCAGCGGATGATTGGACACGAACATATATCGACCCTCGGGCAAACCCTCCAAGCCTGTCGCTTCGACGGTGATACCCATCTCGTCGAGCGCTGCGCTGGCGGCATCCACGCTGTTCTTGCCCGCCATCTTCTTGAGGATTGTGTTCAACTGGTCCTGGCAGATGGTGCGCTCCAACCAGCGGATGACAAACCGCGGGATGCGACGGTAGTGCTTGGGGAGTCGCTCCCTAAGCACCTTATCCACATCAATTCTCATGGGTTGATCGCTCATAATTTGCCGTTGTGGTTGGAATAAACACACAAAGTTAGACATTTTGACCGAAAATGAAAAGCCTGAAACGAAAAATTTGCCCATAAGTCCTAAATGTTCTAATTTTGCAGTATTGAAGTTAAAAACATAACGTGCCATGATCCAGTCTCGATTATCTGTGCCAAGATTATTGCTGATGGCGGCCGAGGTGGTGACCTTTGTCGTCCTCTGCATTGTGGCCACTGGACATTTCGGCTGGTCCGACGGCGCCAAAATCACAGCTGCATTTGCCGTGGCCTACATTGTTCCGAGTGCCATCCTGCATCGCGCTCGAGGGACTTCGTTGGCAGCACAGTTCATCCTGCTCTTGCTGGCCATCCTGCTCATTTACACCGATTACGGGCGTCTGGTATACAGCTCTTCCTTTGAGGGCTACTCGCTCGCCTATCCCAAATTGAGTGGCGATGGCTATCTTTATTACAAGTATGCCCTCAGCCTGTATGACAGCAGTGTGGAGTGTGAAGGCGTGATCTTCCCCGGTCTGTCTTGGTTCATGTTGGGGCTGTGGAAACTCTTCGGGTTGAGCGAGGTGTGGCCCTATGCCATGAACATGATGTTCACGCTCACGACGGTCACACTCACGGGAATGACAACACGCCGGCTGCTTTCTCACCGCGTGAAAGCATCGCCCCAAGTGCTTGTAGCCGGCGGCATTTTGCTCACATGCATGCTCACCTATCATGTGCTCATCAGCAGCAGATTGATTAAGGAAGGCCCCATTTCTCTTGCCATGGCAATGGCGGGATTCGCTCTCGCGTCAATGGCAACGTGCGAACTGGAACGGCGACATCTGCGACGAGACTTCATCTTGTTCACGATAGCGTGCCTGATGACGGCACTGGTGCGCACAACCTATCTCTATTTCATCTTGGTGGGACTGGTGCTCATGACATTGCCTCACTGGCGCCGCGACTGGCGCATGTCAGCGGGAATGCTCGTCGTGTTTGGCTTGTCTTTCCTTTTTGGAAATTATCTCTCGGCCTATTCCGTCAACCGCCATGCCGAGATTGTCGGTGGCGGATGGAACATGCAGCGCATTTTTGTCAGCACCGACTCTCAAGCGTTCTACCGTCAACTGCTCGACTACTATTTCCTCTACTCGCCATGGCACAAACTGCTCATGCTGCCCCTCACCCTGTCGGTGCAATTCATCATTCCATTCCCCTGGGTTAACTACCCGTCACCGCACATCATCACTAGCCTTGCTCGTTTCACCTATGGCTGGTATTTCGTCGGCGGAACGGCACTCTTCTATTTTTTGCGCATGATGTGGCGAAAAAGCGAGAGAATAGGCATTTGGCCCTGGTGGGCGGCAATCTGCTATGCCTGCATTGCCTATATCATGGCAGGGTCGATGGCGCGCTACACCATCCCTGTCCAGCCCCTTTTCATTCCTGTGGCGATGTATGTGCTGTGCCGCCTGTATGAGGGACACTGGCGCAAGGCCTACACGATCTGGATGATTATACTGGTCGTCTTGATCACCGCCACATTGCTGCTCTGCCTGGAAATTCAGCGGGGCGCTGTCTCCAGTTTCTTACACACCGAGCCTTGGCTTCCCATACTTCGTTCCTGGATTTCCTGACACAAGACCTGGCTTTCGGCATTTGACATTGGTCGGCATTCTCGAACGATTGGTCGGTTTTTATCAGCGCATTATCGTTTTCGGGCAGGAACAAGTTAAACCTTAAATCGGCCTGGGGGTCTAAACGTCAACAAGTAACAATTAAAAAGTTGACGACGATGAAAAAGACGATTATCTTATCCCTGTTGTGCATGATCCTGGCTATTCCGGCCACTGCTCAACCCGGCTACCGTTACGGACGGCCCCGCGTGCAGACGGTGGGACGCCATGGCAACGAGTTAATCGCATGGCACAGTTACTACTTTGGTTTAAGGTTGGGACTCAACGCTTCACACGTGAACAGCGATAGCCCGATTCTAGACGGCAACGGTGTCCAATCAGGACTCAACCTGGGCTTTGTCGCTGGCACGCAACTCACCTACCGCGCACCCCTGTTCTTCGAGACCGGCTTGTATTACAGCCAAAAAGGTGGCAAGAGCGGCTCGGGACCCGAAAAATTCACCTATGACCTGAACTATCTGGAGGTGCCACTGCTCATCAAGTACAAGCACTTCGTGGGCAATCAGACGAGCATTCAGCCCTATGCCGGCGGCTATCTGGCAGTGGGCACCGATGGCGAGATCAAGAACTACGGCTCCAGGACAGCGTTCAGCTCATTTGACAACGGCTATTTCCAGCGCTTTGACGGTGGCCTGAAAATCGGATGCGGCGTGGGGTTCAACATGCTCTATCTGGACGCCAGCTATGACATCGGTCTGGCAAATATCGGGCAGGACAGCTTCGATGATACGCACAACGGTTGCTTTACATTAAACATAGGTGTGAATTTCTAGGCAATATTAGCCAACGTGATTTCTGGGTGGCGCGTGTCACTCTCTTCACACCGGTGACACGCGCATTTTTTCAACAAATCACGCAAAAATGAATCTTGTTTATCAACTTTTGAGTATATTTGCACATCTATCAACCACTAATAACACGTTACGGCTATGAAAAAGATTTACTACTTTCTGATGTTGATCGCTCTTTCACTGGGTGTTACATCATGCGACGGATGGGACTCGCCCTACTATGTGGACGACATCGTTGGCAGTTGGGAATCCTCATGGGGCTACGACGGCTATTACGAGTACGACATTCGGGGGTTTGACGTGGTTCGCTACGATTTCTATGCCAACTACACGGGTCGCTATACCTACTACAACGACTATTATGGATTCTCTTACGTTGATTTTGATTGGGAGACCCGTGGCGACAGGTTGTTCATCCGTTACTATGACGGTGACCGCGAGTACCTCTACTATGGTTACGACCACAACGGATACTTGATCCTCTCGCTGGACAGGAACTTCTATCGGTACACTGCTTATCGTCCTGCGGGCATGTATTGGGAGCAGTTCAAGGAAAATGCCGAAAAGCAGGGCCTGCAAGTGAAAAAAGAGACATCCAGGTCAGTCACCAAAAAGACTGCCACAGCTAAGGAATAAACCGCTTTCATGCGGTTAACCCGATAACATTATAATCCGCGCTGGGGAAGCATCACACACCCCAACGCGGATTATTTTTCAAGAAGTCCTCACGTCACTGCCCCAAGATCAGGGCTATGACAGCATTGATGTCAGCGATATTGACCTCACCGTCGCTTTTGACATCGGCACGCGACAGGGTGTCGGCATCAACCATGCCGCCCAGGACAATACCGATAATGACGTTGATATCAGCGATATTGATTTCTCCGTCACCATTCACATCGCCCTTGAGGACCGACGGCTCCACATCACCATAGCACATGTAATCCACGTCAATCAAGTCAACAGTGGCGCTGGTCTCATCGTTGGTGACCACAGCGTGAGCATAGTCATCATAGGTGATGACCAGCCCGCTTGTCGAGAAGGCGATGGTCGACCCGTCGGTTTTGACAAACGTCAGCGTCTGTTCGCCAGCAGAGTGCGCAGTCAGTGCTGCACAAGCCGCCAACATCAGCAACAGATATGATAACTTTCTCATCATCAAGCAACAAAGATATTACAAAAATTACAAAAGTGCATGCTTGGGACTGTTAAAAAGCCATAACCCTTGTGGCGGGAAAGGACGGTCCCATGCATTCTACCAATCAGCGTTTGATGAACTTTTTACCGCCCTGGATATACATGCCGGCAGGCAGAGTATTCACGTCGGCTTTACCCAAGTTGATGCCCGTGATGGTAAACACGTCACCATCGACGGCGTCATCGGCGATGAGGTCAGTGACAGCAGTGTTCACACCATCCTCGATAATGGTGGGGAAGATGGCCCAGCGCATCATGTTCCACGTGAAAACTCCGGTCACATCAATGGTCTTGTCCACATAGTTCTCTAAATCATAGGTGCCCACGTTCATCTGGTCAACTGAATATTCTCCCCGTCGGCAGTGGTGATGAAATAGAAACGGCCAGGCTTGGTGACAGTCACACTCAGCACTTTCACCAGCTTGCTCATGTTCTCGTTAACAGCCAAATCATCGATGCTCACAACAGTGGGCATGAGCATGCCGTTGGGAGTGATAGTGACCTCATCGAGCGAGGTGAGCGCATCACCCTCGGCAGTGGGGATGATATGTTCCTCGTCAAAGTCATCCTGACCGCGTTTGAGATAGATGACACCATTGAGCACATCATTGCGACTGACATTGATGTTGGCCATCACCTGAATGGCACCCGTAGCGTCCTCGACAAATGTGCCGCCCCAGTAGGTGCCGTTGACCTGTGCGTTGTTCAATGTCAACTTGGCGCTGCTGCCCACTTCCAGGGCCAGGAATTCGGCGATGTTGGCACACAGTAGGTGTTCTCGTCGGCATCATCGGTAACCACCGTCATGCACAGCAACAGCGACTGGGTGTTGTACTCGTTAGCGGCATTCTCGTTATCAAAGGTGATGCTCGTTGAGTTTCCCGTCCACACATAGTTGTCGGCATCAAGCGTGCCGTTACCTTCCTGGGCTTGCATGAAGAACTTGAAATTCTGCACATCAAAGGTCACATTGGTGATGGCACGGCCCTCATCGGCTGTTACCGTGAGTTTGCCGCCCACTTGCAGATACTGCACACCGCCGTTGGTGCGCCACATGCGGTTCACTTTAGCACCGTCAACCGAGGTGAGCACCACATCGCCCTGGCGGATTTCAAGCCCGCTGATGACGCCTACCGTGGGATCTTCCCAATCGTTAGGGGTGGCCACTTCAAGGCCCAACTTGTTATTGGCGAAGTCATACACATTCTCTTGAGTCACGGCCTGTGCGCTCATGCTCATCATGGCGCAAGCCAGCAGTGACAAAGCACTTAATTTGGTAGATTGTTTCATAAAATTGATAATTTAATTGATATAATGATGAATAACTATTGATAATCGGTGATTAGAACTGGCATCCCACACTCAATGCAGCATGATGGCGGTGGCCATTCTCCAGATAATGGATGTCAAAAGCCTGGAGGTAACGGTAAGCGACCTCGCTATACAACCTCATGCGTTGACCGCCGACGGGCACCGACCAGCGCATGCTCACACCAGCAAGCATGCGGCGTGCAGTGAGATATTCATATTGCCGCATCAGGTACAACGGCACCTCGCAAGGGTGCGGCGCATCGGCGGCAACATCCTGATAAACGCCGTCATGAGCGGCGGTTCCGCCACCTCCGCTCCACCCTGCCGTCAGCGTTAATGACCACACCTGATCATTAGACAGGAGCCAGTGGCGGCTGCCTTGCAACGTGAGTCCGGTGAGATGGGCCTGCTGCTGCCGATAATAGGGGAACAGGCTTGCAGTGAGATTGCGGTGATTGTAGTTCAGTTCTGCGACCAGCTGCCATGTCGGCAACATCCGCTTCACGCCCCATTGCAAGTCGGCGGTCAAGTTGATCTCATCGGTGGCACGTTCTCCCATCAGCCTGTCTTCATAATAATTGAC